>JAJRUC010000122.1 GCA_024278015.1 Chloroflexota bacterium | reverse complement strand
TGTGCCCAAGGAAATTCGACATGATTAAATGCCCTTTCTGCCAGACCCCACATGTTGACGGCACGCTTTTTTGCAGCGAATGTGGCACCTATTTGCTGGAAGATGACAAACGCGGCACCGACCCCCTGGGCACAAGCGAAATCGGCTGGATGGGCGAGGAGCCGGAAGAAATGGCGGCCAGAAGCGCCATCAAAGGCACCGGCCCGCTTTCCGTGCGCCTGATTATTGGCGATAAAAAACGCGAAGTGGAATCTCCCCTGAACAAGGCCGTCCACCTGGGCCGGCTTGACCCGGCGGCTGAAGTGTACCCGGAAATCGACCTGACCAATGACGGCGGGCTGGAAAAAGGGGTTTCGCGCCGCCACGCCCGCATCCTGAAACGAGAAGCCACCGTTGTGGTAGAAGACCTGGGCAGCATTAACGGCACCTTCATCAACGGCAAGCGCCTGGCGCCGTACCTGCCCGAAACCCTGCAAGACGGCGACCACCTGCAAATCGGCAGGCTTTTCATCGAGGTTCATCTGAAATAACCCCGGTTCGAAGTTTACTGTTATTGTGCGTTCAACCCCTCCCTGGCCACCCGTGCCCCATGCGGGGCGCTTTGCCCTTTGGGTATCCCCCTGACAAGGGGAGGGGGAGAAAAGTTGCTGAAATAATCGCATCCTTAGTGTATTGTACCGGAGACTGAACATGGCTCACACCGTTTTAATTCACATCGCCAATGCAGACCCCGTTGTGGCTGAAATGGACGAACTGCCCGACCCGCAATCTGTTTACATCACCTGCACCAATATCCGCGCCAGAGACGGGAAACCGATTCATTATATCGACCCGGAAGCCTCTAAATTCCTGTTCCCCTGGCACCGGATTACATTTTTAGAGGTGTACCCCAGCGAAGAAGACCAGGCCGAAATTGAAACCTTCTTCAGAGATTAGGCTATAACCTGCTTGCTGTCAGGCCGTTTTCCCTTATCCATTGAGACTCAGCCGCCCCTAAAGGCGGCTCTTTCTTGTACAGGACTTACGCAGTTGCGGTAAATCACGGTGTTTTACCCCCTCCCCGCTTCGCGTCCCCCGCTGTCGGGGGAGGAGCTAATTCCCCCCGCTTGAGGGGGGACTGGAGGAGGTATTATGGAATTATACAAAAAATGCGCTAATTCCCCCCGCTTGAGGGGGGACTGAGGGGGGTAAAATGTTGCAACTGCGTAAGTCCTATTGTAAACAAACCAACTATCAAAAAAAGGTATATGTATGAAAACGCAAGAAGTCCTTCCGTCTGTTTGCCCCCAGTGCCAAACCCGGCACAATGTCTCCATCGTATCTGTCATAGATGTCGGCCAACAGCCCGATTTGAAAAATGCGCTGCTGCAAGGCCGGATTAACGTGGGCAAATGCCCCCAGTGCCAATTGGTGTACGCCGTAAATGCGCCTGTGCTTTATCACGACCCGGCCCACGAGTTGGCCCTGGCCCTGGTGCCCACCACGCTCCAGCTTTCGCATGTGGATGAGCAAAAAATCATTGGCGATTTAACCAACCGCCTGATGAACGCGCTGCCCCCGGAACAACGCAAGGGGTATCTGTTTAATCCCAAAACGTTCTTCAATTTTGATAATCTCGTCAAGGCGATTTTGGCCGCCGACGGGATTACCGAGGAGATGATTCAGAACCAGGCCGACAAATTTAATTTGCTGGATAAATTGATTCAGGCGCCCAACGAAGAAGAATTACGCACCCTGGTAACCGCCCACAAAGCCGGCCTCGATTACCGGTTTTTTGAGATGGTGACCGCTGTTGCCATTCAGGCTTTGCAAGACGGCGATGAACGGCAAGGCCAGAGCTTGCTCTCTTTTCGGCAGATTGTAGCCGAAATGGTGCCCGACGGCAAGGAATTCGCTGCCCAGGCCGATAAAAAATTCGGCTTGCGGGCCATGACCCATCAGCAATTGCTGAATGAACTCCAGCAAACGCAATCAGACGATGAGTTTATGGCATTAATTGCCGGCAGCCGGCCCCTGCTTACCTACGAATTTTTTCAGGGGCTAACTCAACAACTTGAAGCGGCCCAGGCCGCCGGCAACACGTCGCAAGCCGAAAAGCTGAAAACCCTGCGGAGTCGAATTCTGGACACCTCTGCCAAAATGGAAGAAGAAGCGCAAACCCTGCTCAACCAATCCAAAGACCTGTTGAATGACCTGTTGCAGGCCCCCGACCCGCAACCTTTGCTGGAAGCAAATCTGGACAACTTCGACGATATTTTTCTGTCTGTGCTGGTGGCCGATATTCAGGAAGCGGAACACAACAAACAGCCGGAAGCCCTGCAAAAGCTGACGAATCTTTATCAGCAGATAATGGAAACATTACAAAAGAATTTGCCGCCGGAGGTGCAGTTTTTGAACCAATTGCTAACCGCCGAGTCGCCCGAACAGATGCAGACCATGCTGGCGAACAACAAATCGCGCATCACACCGGCCTTCCACCAGATGCTGGAACACGCCCAGGCCGATTTTGAAGCTCGCGGCCAGCCGCAACTGTCGGCGGCTGTTTCACAAATCAAACAACGCATCCGGGCGATATAACATCGAATAAAAAAAGGCAGATTGGCTATGTATAACGTTGAGATTGATACATCTGCCATGATGAGGCGGACTGTTCAAACTGTGTGCGATATTGCGCGCAGGCCATTAACCGGTCTGCGCGTACTGGATTTGGGATGCGCTCATGGACATTACGCCTTCGAAATGGCGAAACTTGGCGCTTTGGTGCTGGGGATAGAGGGCAGGGAAACATGGGTAAAGCAAGCGAATCGGACCAGACAAGAGGAATCCCGGACAAATGTAGAATTTGTTCAGGATGATGTGCGTAATCTCGGTAAAGAAAAGTACGGAGAATTCGACATTGTGCTTTGTTTGGGTCTGCTCTATCATCTGGATGCGCCCGATGTGTTTAATCTGGTGAATAACATCTTTGAGGTTTGCCGGGACTTTGCCGTAATAGAAACTCATTTTGCCGCGAAACCGACTGGTATGCAGACATGGCGCGGGAAACAATATTGGGGCGCATCCATTCAGGAGCATGCCGCCGGTGCAAGCGCCAAAGGCAAACTCAAAAGAGCCGGCGCGTCTTTGGATAACGAGAAATCTTTTTGGTTAACGAAGTCATCTTTATACAATATTTTGCAGCATGTGGGGTTTACTTCTGTCTACGAGAGTCGTATTCCTGTGGGCAATCTGTATATTGGGCCGGATTCGGCCTTCAAAATTTGGGGCCACCGCACCATGCTGGTAGCCATCAAGGGCGGTCCCCAAAGTTTGCGCGACAGTTTGGAAATACCCGCCAGGTTAAAGGCAGATTGGCCGGAAACCCCGGCTGATTATCAATTTGAGCAGTATTTATACGAACATCAATCTCCGGTTATCGGTAAAATAACAGGGCGTGTTCGTCGTTTTTTACGGCGTTTTGTGGTTTAACAGGTAGCCGGCGGCTATCTTAAGAGTAGTTTCCGGGCCAGATGTGTGGCAGATATGACCACGCTCAACAGCAAACCGGAGATAAAACTGGTCCCGATTTTGGTGATGACCGCCGGGGTATTGGCGGGATGTTGTTTGTTCTTCAGCCACAACAGACGGGGCAAAAAGGCAAGCGGCAGGATAAACCCCAAATTAAACAGGGTCAGGGCCATGCCCACCGTCCGTTCTCCGCCGCCCATCAGCCGGTCAGACATTCCAATCGGCTCCAGACCGGCTTTGGCCGTGGTTTTTAACGAATTAATAGCCACCAGAACCTCAATTTCCAGAATGGGAATAACCCAGCCGGCTATGACCACCAGTGAAATGAGCAGCAGCAGCGCCTCCTGGCGCGTTAAGGCTTTGGTGAAGACGGCCGTCACGCCGTCAATATCTGCGCCGGTGGCCCATATTGCGATGAGCATAATAGAAATTACGTGGACAAGCTGGTCCAGCAGAAAAAAGAGAACGTTTTTACCTTTGGAATTGTTGGTGAACACAAATGTCTTGAACTGGTCGATAAATAAATGAACAACGTATAAAATGCCGGTCCAGAGCAGCCACCGGGGCAGAACATTCCAAATCATAACGGCGGTGGTCAGGGCCACAACCGCTGTGTGCAATATCAGGCCGGGCCAGCCGTCCCGTTTTGCCAGCGCCAGCCAAAGCGGTTGCAAAACAAAATCACCCACCAAATGCCCCGCCAGCATACGTAAAAATATATTCAAGACCATAAGTAACCTCAAAGTAGTGCGTAGAATCCTGATTGAACGATAGTAACTATACAGGGTACACCCCCTCCCTGGCCCTCCCCCTGCAAAGGGGAGGGGATATTCCCCTCCCTTTCAGGGATGCGAAGCGGTTTCTTCATCAGGGACGGAGGGGGGAGGGTGAAATTGCCGTCAAACGACTATTTGGTTTTAGGCCAAACTGTGGCTGTATAGTTACGAACAATAATCGTCTGTCATTATACGCTGTTTTTTGGAAATGGCGAACCGGCATAAAGCCAGTTATTTGAATGTCCCGCTGTATGGCCTGTGTTTTTTGTCGCCGATTTCCCCGCGAGTGAGGTGATTATACTTCTTTTTTGTCCTCCTTTTTGTTTGTGGTATAATTCATTCGTCTGGACGTATAGATGTATAAACAAATTTTCCCGGCGGAGAGAGTATGGCGGCCATTGTTCCGGGGCCTTTGCCCAAACACTACCAATTGACCGAAATTTTGCGGCAACGTATTTTGAACGAACAATACGAGCCGGACGCTCAATTCCCGACCGAAGGGGCGTTGTGCCGGGAATTTGGGGTGAGCCGGGGGACAGTCCGCAAGGCGCTGGAGAAACTGGTGCAGGAACGTCTGTTACGTCGAGAGCAGGGACGCGGCACGTTTGTCAATGCCCTCGCCGGAACGCCCACATTTTTTACCCTCACCAGCTTTGCCGAAGATATGCGCAGCCGGCATCGCCGGCCCGGCACGCGCGTTTTGCAGGCCGATGTACTCCTCGCTTCGGCCAGAATTGCCCATAAACTGGATATCGAACCCGGCGCGCCCGTCATCCATTTGGTGCGCCTGCGCCTGGCCGATGAACAGCCGGTGGTGCATGAAACCCGCTACCTGGCCCAGGCCCTCTGCCCGGATTTATTACAAAACGACCTCGCAAGACAATCAGTCCATACGCTGTTGGTAGAAAAATACAACCTGCCGCTGGTGCGTACCTTGCACACCCTGGAAGCGCGGGTATTATCGCCGGAACAGGCCGCGCTTCTCTCTGCGCGCCCCGGCTCACCCGCTTTTCTGATTGACCGCCTGACGTTCACTGTGGATAGCGCGGGTACACAACGTCCCGCTGTCTGGTATCAAGCCCTGTATCGGGGCGATGAATATCATTTCAAGACGGAGTTCAACCATCATTTATGAAAAGGAGAGAAAAAGTGAGGAACAAAACGTTGTTAATTGTACTGGTTTTGCTGGCTGTGGCTTTGGCCGCCACAGCGTGCGGGGGCGCGAGTGATTCCGGCCCGATAAAAATTGGCTTTATTTCACCGACCACCGGCTTTGCCGCCGCCGACGGCACCAGCGCGTTGCAATCGGCGCAGTTGGCCGTCAAAATGATAAACGCAGATGGCGGGGTGCTGGGCCGTCAACTGGAATTGGTCTATTACGATGATTCCGCCAAGCCGGACCAGGCTTCGTCGCTGGCCCGCAAACTCATCGAACAGGATAAAGTAGTGGCCGGTATCAGCGGCTCGTATTCCGGGGCAACCCGCGCCGCCGCCCCGATTTTTCAGGAAGCGAACTTGCCGATGCTTGCGGCCTACGCCATCCACCCCGAAATTACCGCCACCGGCGACAAAATTTTCCGGGTGGGGACGCTGGCCGGCGTTGAAGGCCGGGTGGGGGCCGAACTGGCGGCCACTGTGCTGAAGGCCAAAACGGTGGCTATTTTGACCATCGACAACGATTTTGGCGTTTCACTGACGGAAGGCTTCAAGGCCCGCGCTGCCGAACTGGGGCTGGAAATTGTGGCCGAAGAGAAATATCCGCTGGGCGAAACCGAATTCCGACCCATTGTCGGCAAACTGAAAGCCGCCAATCCCGATGTGGTGTACGCCACCGGCTATTACAACGAAGCTGCCAACTTTGTCAGCCAGGCGAAGGACGAAGGCCTGACCGCGCAAATCATCGGTCAGGAAGGCTACGATTCGCCCAAATTTGTGGAACTGGCCGGCCCCGCTTCCGAAGGGGTCATCATCACCACCGACCTGAACCGCGACAGCGACAATGCCATGACCAAAAAATTCCTGACCCAATATAAAGCCGAATACGGCGAAGATGCCGATATGGTGGGCGCTTCGGCCTTTGACGCGGTGCAGGTGTTGGCTTACGCCATCAAAACCGCCGGCAGCACCGACCCGGCCAAAATAACCGCCGCCATCGCCGGCCTGAAAAACTTTGCCGATGTAGCCAGCGGCCCGTTTGTAAAATACACCGCCGGACGAGAAGTGGTTCGGCCGGTGGGGGCGCAAGTGGTGAAGGACGGCGCGTTCCACTTCTTCCACGAATTTGATGACGAAGCCTTGATTACCGCGCAATAAATTTTTGTGGTGTAATGCGTGATGCGTGGAGATGAAATCTCCACGCATCACGTTTTGTAATTGTGGAGGGCAACTATGCCGATAATCCAGAATCTGTCTAACGCGCTGGTGCTGGCAAGCACCTATATTTTGATGGCGGTTGGGCTGACGATGATTTACGGAGTGCTGAAAATTCTGCACATTGCCCACGCCGCCGTTTATACGGTCGGCGCGTTTGTGGGCCTGCTGACCTTCACCTGGCTGGGTAATTTTTGGCCGGCTTTGGCCGTGGCGATGGTCGGCAGCGGGCTGATGGGGGTACTCATTTATCGGGGCATATATTTTTACATGCTCGATGCGCCCCGCACCGTGCC
>JAJRUC010000121.1 GCA_024278015.1 Chloroflexota bacterium | reverse complement strand
GGCGGCTCGCGAACCGCCCCTGCCAAAACACGTTGGACGTATTACGTTCAGGGAGGGTAGTTATGTACCGAAACCGGGATATGGGTATCAACTATATCAAAGCCAGAAAAGACCATCGCTGTTACGGCATGGGGCTGGGCATTATTTTGCTGGATGATGTGTATCCCGGCTTTCCCGGCGATGTGCGCAACGCCGGCGCCTTTCCCTTCCCCATCCAGTATGAAATTGCCGAAGACGTAGACATCTGGGCGTTGGTTCACGAAGAAGATAAATCGCCGTGTCTGGAGCCAATCCGGCGGGCGGCCAAAAAGCTGGAAAAGATGGGCTGTCGGGCTATTGCCGCCGAGTGCGGTTATTTTGCCTGGTTCCAAAAAGATATTGCCGGCATGGTCGATGTGCCGGTCTTTATGTCCAGCTTGCTTCAGGTTCCCCTGGCCCAGCAACTCATCGGCCCGGACAAGGTGGTTGGCATTTTGGTGGCGCGGCAAGGACCGTTGCGCCCGGCCCATCTGGAGGCGGTGGGCATTCGATTGGACAGCAATTATGTTGTCACCGGCGCAGAAGACGATGGTCGCTGCCCGGAGTTTGAGCATCTGTGGTACGCCCCCCATCGCACCGACCCGCCGGGCGCTTACTACGACAAGGCGGAAAAGGAATTTGTGCAGGTGGCCGTAGATTTTTACAACGCCCACCCCAACATGGGGGCCATAATGCTGGAATGTACCGGCATGCAACCCTTTGCCCGCGCCGTCCAGCGAGAAATCGACATCCCCGTCTTCAGTTGGGGCACGCTGCTGGATTACGCCTACTCGGTGGCGGTTCACCGCGATTATTATGGGCACGTGTGATAACGGCGTATGTCATTGCGAACGCAGTGAAGCAATCACCCCTTGCCCGTCGGAGAGATTGCTGCGGCCCAACAAACGCGCCGTCCATGACAATCTGTACAATCAAAACCACAAATCAATCGAATGGATAATCGAACATTGGACAATGAAAATCGAAAATCACTGGTTTTGGGCATAGACACCGGCGGCACCTACACCGACGGCGTCTTGCTGGAATACCATTCGCGCCGGGTGCTGGCCTCGCACAAAAGCCTGACCACCAAACGCGATTTTTCCATCGGCATTGAGGCCGTCATTGAGGGCATCCGTCTGGACAACCCGGCAGCCGTCAAAATGGTGTCCGTTTCCACCACCCTGGCCACCAACGCCATCGCCGAAGGCAAAGGCAAGCGCGTGGCCTTGCTCCTCATCGGTTACGACCCCGATTTGGTGGCCTCCTTCAAAATGGAAAAACGTTTCGCCACCCCGCACTTCTATTATTTTGAAGGCGGGCACGACCTGTACGGGCGCGAGAAGCAGACGCTCGATTTATCCGGCATTTTAGCCAAAGTCAGCGAAATTCGGCATCAGGTTGACGCCATCGCCATTTCCGGCTACTTCAGCCCCCTCAACCCGGAACACGAAAACCGGGTGCGCGAAGCTGTCAGCCGGATTACCGGGTTGCCGATTGTGCTGGGCCACCAGCTTTCGACCAAACTGGGTTCAATTGAGCGGGCCACCACTGCCGCTTTGAATGCGTCGCTGTTGGCCGTGTTGCAGGATTTTGTCGTGGCCGTGCGCCGGGCTATGGAGCGCCGCCGCATTAATGCCCCCCTGATGGTGGTGCGCGGCGACGGCACGCTGATGAGCGATGAATTTGCGGCCCGCTCGCCGGTGGAAACCATCCACTCCGGCCCGGCGGCCAGCGCTATGGGCGGGCGTTTCCTCTCCCGTCTGGACGATATGCTGATTGTGGATGTGGGCGGCACCACCACCGACCTGGCCCTGATTGAAGCCGGGCAGGTGGCAGTCAGCGAAGACGGGGCCACGGTCAGCGATTACAAAACCGCCGTCAAAGCGGCCAACCTGCTTTCGATTGCCCTGGGGGGCGACAGCCACCTGACCCTGAGCCGCGAGAAAAAAATCACCCTCGGCCCGGAACGGGTGGTGCCGCTGGCCTATTTGGCCCACCAGCACCCGGAAATCGGCGCCCGGCTGGAAACGCTCTCGCGCCGCACATGGGCGCAGTCCGGCCCGGAATGGCTGGAATACTGGTTCCTGCTTCGGGAGCCAAAAGATGAAAGCCTGTTCACTTCGGCCAAAGACCTGCGTCTGGTGCAACTTTTGCGCGCCGGCCCCAGGCCGGTGCCGGAAATTTTGAAGGCTTTGGATGCGCTCCATATTTCGCAACTGAGCGCCCGCGACCTGTTCCGGCAGGAAATTATCGGCAAGGCGGGCCTGACCCCCACCGACCTGATTCACGTAGAAGGCCGGTATACCCCCTGGGACGTGCAAGCATCCGTCAATGCGTTAAAGAATTTCAGCCGGTATCAGTTTAAAGAGCCGGAAGAAATCCGCGCTTTGGTGTGGCGGCAAGTGACGGAAACCATTATGCGCGCCATCATCACCTTTTTGAGCGCAAAAACGCTTAAACTAACCGGCCGGGGGCCGAACAACGACATCAGCAACTGGTTTTTTTACAACAGCATCTATCGCACCCACCCCCAACTCATCACCGAATTTCGGTTGCGGCAGCCCATCGTGGGCATCGGCGCGGCGGCGGGCATCTTTTTGCAGGACGTGGCCGCCAAATTGCGCACCGACCTTATCCTGCCGGAATATCATCAGGTGGCGAATGCGGTGGGGGCCATTGCCGGCAGCGTTATGGTCACAGAAGAACTTCTGGTTTACCCCCGCTTGTCCGGCGAAGGGCTGGATGTGGTGGGCTATTACGTGCAGGCCGGCGATGAACGCCTGCAATTTGAGGCGTTGTCCGAAGCGTTGGCGCAAGCCCGCGCCATCAGCCGGGAGCGGGCTTTGGGCGCGGCGTTGCGCTCCGGAGCCGATACGCCTCAGGTAGTTGTGGAAGAACTGACCGACGGGCTGGACACCTGGCGCGTCCGGGCCAAAGCCGTCGGCAACCCGCGCTTGTCCCGACAGTAAATTGGAAGCAATTGTCACCTGTCACCCTTTAAGCCGATACCGTTGGAGGAAATGACAATGGAATTGATTGGAATTGATACCCAACGCGCCTACGAGCGCATTTGGGAAAAAATTACCACCCTGGCTTTGCCCCCCGGCAGCCCCATCAACGACCAGCAATTGGCCGCCGGGATTGATATGGCCCTGACGCCGGTGCAAGAGGCCCTGAAGCTGCTGGTTCACGATGAGTTGGTCTGCTTTTCGGCCCGGCACGGCCTGTACGTAACCGAAGTGGACCCCCCCGCGCTGAAGCAACTCAGCGAGATGCGCCTGGCGCTGGAAGGGCTGGCCGCCCGGTTGGCCGCGCAACGGGCCACCGCCGATGACCTGACGGTGCTGGAATCGCTGCGCGGCCAACAAGCCGCCCTGGACTCCGCCGACCCGCACGCCCTGTTTGACCTGGACCACCACTTTCATCAGGCTGTGGCGCAAGCCGCGCACAACACCTACCTGGCAAGCGTGCTGGAACGCTTCTTTGGTCTGTCGCGTCGCTTGTGGTACATGATTTTGCCGGAACCGGGTTTTTTGTTCGCCGCCGTGGAAGAGCATCTGGCCTTGCTGGAGGCCATCAAAACAGGCGACGCCGACCGCGCCGAGCAATTGATGCGCGCCCACGTTCAGGATTTTTACAACAACGTCAAAACAATTCTGCCGGCAGGAGACTGATTTTATGGCAAACGTAACCGTCATCTACGGCGAACAGCAAAAAACGGTTGAGATTCAGCCGGGCAGCCTTGTGGGCGATGCCGTAGCCGCCACCGGCCTGCCGCTGGAACAGCCCTGCGCCGGACGCGGCACGTGCGGCAAATGCAAAATTCTGGCCGAAACCGGCCTGGCCCCCGCCGATGAAATTGAACGCAAAAACCTGACCTCCGGCGAACTGGCCGTCGGCAATCGGCTGGCCTGCCGCGCCCGCGTTGCCGCCGATACCACCATTACCCTGGCCCCCATTGTGGTCTATTCCAACAAAATTTTCAAGGCCGGCAATCGCTACAAGCGCGAAAAAGATGTCCCCCTCGGCCTGGCCATTGATTTCGGCTCAACCACCGTGGCCGCTTTTTTGACCATGCTCGATACCGGCGAAGTGTGCGCCGGCGGGGCGGGCCTTAACCGGCAAACTGTCTTCGGGGCCGATGTCATTTCCCGGCTGGCCGCCG
>JAJRUC010000120.1 GCA_024278015.1 Chloroflexota bacterium | reverse complement strand
GGACTATCTGCAAATTAAAGCGTCGGCCCGCATGTCGCGCATCATTGTGGCTCGCAACCGCTTCGAGCGCTTGTCTGTGGGGCGCAAAATCTGGCAGACCGGGCGCAAACCGGGCCGGCAGAACGCCGCCTCGCATTTTAGAAAAGGTATTTCCGGCGACTGGAAAAACCATTTCACCGTAGCGCACGTGGCCCGCTTCAAAGAAGTGGCCGGTCAAACCTTGATTGATTTGGGCTATGAGCAGGATTTGAACTGGTAGGACCGGATTATTTTATGACTGTCACCCTTTCGATATTGATTGTGAGCTGGAATACCCGCGATTTTTTGGCGCGCTGTCTCGATTCGGTCTTTGCCAACCCGCCCGCCGTTCCCTTTGAAGTGCTGGTGGTTGATAACGCCTCTGCGGACGGCAGCGCGGCGATGGTGCGGGAGCGGTTTCCGCAAGCGCGGTTGATGGTCAATGCGGCCAACATCGGCTTTGCCCCGGCCAATAATCAGGCTTTTGCCGTTAGCGCGGGGGAATACGTGTTGCTGCTGAACCCCGACACCGAGGTGAAACCGGGCGCGCTGGACGCGCTGCCGGCTTTTTTGCAAGCGAACAGCCGGGCGGCGGCGGTGGGCGCGTATCTGCTGAACCCGGACGGCACGCTGCAAACCTCGTGCTATCCCTTCCCCACCCTGAGCCGGGAATGGTGGCGGCTGCTTCATTTGGATGCGCTGCGCCCGTATGGCGTGTATCGCATGGCAGATTGGGATACCGATACCCCCAGGCCGGTGGAGGTCATTCAGGGGGCGGCGTTGCTGCTGCGAAAATCTGCGCTGCAAGGCCAACCTTTGCTGGACGACGCCTATTTTATGTACACCGAAGAGGTCGATTTGTGTTTTCGGCTGAAGCGGGCCGGGGGGCAATTGTACTGGCTGCCCCAGGCGAAGGTGGTTCACTACGGCGGGCAAAGCACGCGCCAGGTGGCCGGGGATATGTTTTTGCACCTTTATCTGAGCAAGTTGCGCTTCTTCAAAAAACATCACGGCTGGTGGAAGGCGCAATTGTACAAGCTCATTTTGTGGCAGGTGTCCCTGGTTCGATTGGCCTTGATGCCGTTGGCCTGGCTTGAGCCGGCGGACAGGCGGCAAGAACACCTGACCCTGGCCGGCCATTACTGGCAATTGGTCAAAAAACTGATGTCGGCGTAGTATTGTGAACCGTGTTTTGACAGGTAGGGGCGGCTCGCACGCCGCCCCTACGGGAACTGTGGTAGGGACACGCCGCCGCGTGCCCCTACAAAATGGTTCTGTCCTGCTTGTCTTTTAATACCTGGCGTGACAGTAGCGATTTTTATGGAACATTTATGAAAATTCTTTATCTCAGTCAGGTTTTGCCCTGGCCGCTGGATGCCGGGCCGAAGATGCGCAGCTATTTTGCGCTGAAACATTTGGCCCGCCGGCACGATGTTACGCTGGTGACGTTTGTGCGCCCCACCGACAAACCCGAACACATCGCCGAAATGGAACGCATTTGCGCTGCCGTCCACACCGTGCCCATGCCCCGCGCGGCCTGGCGCGACGGCCTCTTTTTGCTGAAGAGCCTGCTCACCGGCCAACCCTTTTTAATTGCGCGCGATGAAGTTTCGGCGATGGGGAAACTGTTGCGCCGGTTGGCGTTGTCCGGGCAATTTGATGCTATTCACGCCGACCAGCTTTGGATGGCCCAATACGCGCTGCGGGCCAAAACCTTCGCGCCCAATGCCCGCCTGGTGCTTGACCAGCATAACGCAGTCTGCCTGATTCCCCGGCGCATGGCCCAGGGCGAAACCAATATCGCCAAAAAGATGGTGCTGGCCCGCGAATCGTGGGCGATGACCCGCTACGAGCCGCGTATTTGCGCCCAATTTGACCATGTAGTCTGGGTTACGGCGGAAGATTTGGCCGCCGTGCGCCGCATTTCTGCCGCGCCGATGCCCCCGGTCACAGTCATCCCCATTTGCGCCGACCCCGAAAGCGTTGCGCCGTTGTACAATCGGGCGGCGGGCGGGCGAATTACCTTTTTGGGCGGGTTGCACTGGCCGCCCAACGCCCAGGGTATTGCCTGGTTCGCCAAAACGGTTTTTCCGCAGATAAAACAGGCCGTGCCGGCGGCGACTTTGACCGTCGTCGGCAAAAATCCACCCCCGGAACTGGCGGGTATGAATGGTATTGAAGTGACCGGCTACGCGCCCGATTTGCGTCCGTATCTGGCCGAAACGGCGGTTTTTATTGTGCCCCTGCACGCGGGGGGGGGGATGCGCGTCAAGATTATTGATGCCTGGAGTTGGGGCTTGCCCATTGTGTCCACCACCATCGGCGCAGAGGGGATTGACATTACCCCCGGCCGCGATATATTAATTGCCGACGAGCCGGCTGCCTTTGCCGAAACGGTGACGCAGGTGTTACTTGATGCCGGCCTGGCGGCCAAAATTGCTGCAGCCGGGCGGCAGACGGTATTGCAAAAATATAACTGGCGGACGGTTTACACCGCCTGGGATGAAATTTATGGCTAAACAAGCGAGTCAAGCGAAAGACGTAAAAGCGGGCCGGGCGTGGCTGCGCCGTCTGGCGGCTGTTCGGCCCACAGCGTGGCTATTGTTGATTTTGGCGGTGGCCGTGATTTTGCGCGTAGCCGTTTCGGTTTATTTGGGAGAG
>JAJRUC010000119.1 GCA_024278015.1 Chloroflexota bacterium | reverse complement strand
CCCCCCGTTGACGGGGGGAAGTGTTACATTCTCCCCCCTCACGAGGGGGGAGTTACGCGAGGCGGTTGCTTCATCAGAGGGGGGGGGAGTGGTTACAAATAACATGGATTTGCAGGAATGCGCCGGTTTTTGTAGGGACGACTCTTGAGGTCGCCCAAATTCGGGCTGAAACACAGGGCAACCACAAGGGTTGTCCCTACCCCGAACTAACATATATCAGTGAAAAACCATGTTCGTTTGTGACGCAGTTGAGTATAAACGCAATTGCGTGTTGTTTTTTTTCATTTCCATGTTCTATTCAAAAAGGAGGATATTGATGAAAAAGATTTTTGTATTGGCGATGGTGTTTGTATTGCTGGCAACCGTCTTCAGTGGTGCGGTGGGCGCTGCCCCGCCGAATCAGGGGGGTGAAGGCCAAACCTATGTCGTGCAGGCCAACGACTGGCTGAGTAAACTGGCCGAAAAAAGCTACGGTGATGTGCTGGCATGGCCCGTTATCTGGAAAGCCACCCTGGCCAAACGCGCCGAAGATGACAGCTTTGCCGATATTCCGAACCCCAACGTCATTGAAGTGGGCCAAAAATTATGGATTCCCGGCGAAGCCGAAGCCGCTACCCTGCTGGCAGAATTCTCCGCAGAACGGGCCGCCGCCTCGCCCACCGGCTCGGCAGACGTAACCGGCGAGTTGAACCTGTTGTGCGTGGTTGAACTGGACTGGTGCGAAGGCCAAATATCCGAATTTAACAAACTGTATCCGGGTATTATTGTCAACTGGGTGCGTATGTCCAGCGGTGAATCGCTGACCCGTTTGCGAAACGAAGCCAGTAATCCCCAGTTTGACGTTTGGTGGGGCGGCCCCATCGACAGCTACATTGCCGCCTCGCAAGAAGGGCTGCTGGCTGCCTACGACTCTCCCAACGCCATTAACCTGCGCGACCCCAAGTTGATGAAAGCCGCCGATAACACCTGGTTCGGCATTTACATCGGCTCGTTGGGCTTTGCCACCAACACCAACTACCTGGCCGAACACCCCGAAGTATCGGCCCCCACCTCATGGGCAGACCTGATCAAGCCGGAATGGAAAGGCCAAATTCTGGTGGCTCACCCCTCCAGTTCCGGCACCTCGTACACCCATCTTTGCACCAACATCCAGTTACGGGGCGAAGACGCTGTGTGGGATTATGAACGCGCTTTGGCGGCCAACGTGTTGCAGTTCACCAAAAGCGGTTCGGCCCCGGCCCGCTTCGTCGGCGCGGGTGAAGCCGCTGTGTCGATTGTTTTCTCGCACGACATCGTGAAGCAAATTGAAAAAGGCTTGCCCCTGAAACTGACCTTCCCCAGCGAAGGCACCGGCTACGAAATCGGCGGCACGGCCCTTATCAAAGGGGCCAAAAACCCGGAACTGGCAAAACTGTGGATAGACTGGGCGCTCACCCCGACGGCGCAAACGCTCGGCCCCAAATACCAGGCCTATCAAGCGCCCACCGTCACCGGCGCCACGCTCTCGCACCCGGAATTGCTGGAAGTCAATTTAATCGATTACGATTTTGAATATTGCGGCTCTAACAAAAAAGCGTTTGTTGACCGCTTCACCAATGAAGTCGCCAACGCCGACGACCTGAAAAAATAGCCGCCCTGCCATCAAACAGTCCGAAGGCCGTCGCAACCCGATGGCGGCCTTCGGACTTTTACCTTGTCCCCCCATAAAAAATGGACCAAACCTCTCAAATAAACACCCAATCCGCCTCACCAAAGAGCTTTCGGCAAAACCTTGCCCGCCGCATCGGCGAATTCCGGCTCATCGCCCAGGACAATATTTTGATGACCGGCTTGCTGATTGTCAGCATTTTTGTGTTCTTGTTCATTATCCTGCCCCTGTTTCAGGTAATTGTGCAGGGATTTTTTGTGCCCAACATCGGCACCAACCCGGAAGAAGCCGGCAAATTCAGCCTGGAATATTTTATCCGCTACATTGACCCGGTGTACCGCACCCACGCCTGGAATGTGGTGCGCGATACGCTGACAATGGGCCTGTTCACCGCCACATTGGGCACGCTTTTCGGGTTTGTTTTCGCCTACACCGTCATCCGCTGCAACATCCCCTTCCCGCGCCTGTTCCATATCATCACCCTGTTGCCCACCATTTCGCCCCCGTTTGCCATTGCCGTGGCCGCCATTCTGCTTTTTGGACGAAACGGCCTGGTCAGCCGGCACTGGTTGGGGATTGAATTTTTGCCGGGCGTACACGATATTTACGGGCTGGACGGCCTGGTTTTTGTGCAGGTGATAACATTCTTCTCTGTGCCCTATTTGATGCTGCGGGCCATGCTGGAACGGTTTGACCCGGCTATGGAAGAAGCCGCGCTCAGTATGGGCGCCAGCAAATTCCACATCTTTCGCACCGTCACCCTGCCCATGTTGATTCCGGGCCTGGCCGGTTCATTCCTGTTGCTGTTTGTTGAATCGCTGGCCGATTTGGGCAATCCGCTCCTGATTTCCGGCAACACCACCGTCCTTTCCGCCGAAATTTTTCTGGCCATCAACGGCGAATACAACCAGCAAAAAGGGGCCGCCCTTTCGCTGGTGCTGCTCATTCCCACCCTGACCTTGTTCATCCTCCAAAATTACTGGGTCAAACGACGCTCATACGTTTCCGTCACCGGCAAACCAACCGGCGGGCAAATTACCGTTAAAGAACCCTGGATTCGCTGGTCATTCATTGGGGTCAGCAGTTTGATTTTAACCCTGGTGCTGGGGCTGTACACCTCCATTGTGGTGGGGTCCGTCACCAGATTATGGGGCATTGATAACTCGTTCAGCCTTCAGTATTTTCAGATTGTGTTTAGCCGGGGGCTGGAGGCCATCATCGATACCACCTTCCTGGCGGCGGTGGCAACGCCGGTGGCCGGGCTGCTGGGTATTCTGGTGGCCGTCATGACCATTCGCAAAACGTTCTCCGGCAAAACCGCGCTCGATTTCTTTTCCAATTTGGGGGGGGCTGTGCCCGGTACCATTCTGGGCATCGGCTACATCATCGCCTTTATTAAAGCGCCGTGGTGGAGCGTGGCCTTGATTTACATCGCTTTGGCCTTGTACTTCAGCACCGCCGGGGCCAAAACCACCGGCGGACGGGCGGTTATTGTGGCCCTGGGCACGGCAGTGGGCTATTTCTTAACCCGCTTGCCCGGCGACGCTGATGCGGGGACGCTGCTGAATTTCATTCAGTGGCAGTACCTGTTGGCGGCCGTTCTGGTGGGCGCCGCCCTGTCGGCCTGGCTGGGAACCCCCGCCGCCAAACGAAAAGCAGCCGCTCTCCCCATCGCCGGGATGGCCCTGTTCCTGATTATTCGCAATCTGTCCGGGCCGTGGCTGCACGCCATCGTCCTCTGGAGCCGCTCGCTGCCCGGTTCGCAATGGCCCAAGGTTGCCAGCAGCCTGTCAGACCAACTGGGCATCATCTTGCAACCCACCCCCACCCTGGTGGGCCTCACCTATCTGACCATCGGTATTTTTGTGCTGGCCCAGGTGGGGCCAAAAGCCAAACCGGCGGTGAGCGTGTTGCTGTTAAGCGTCAGCGCGGCCCTGACCCTGGTGGGCGACCCGATGGTGTTGGTGGGAACGTCGTACATCATCATTTTTGCCTATGCCGTGCGCAGTCTGCCCGCCTCGGTGCGGGCGGGCGTGGCCGCCTTGCAGCAAATTGACCCCTCCATCGAAGAAGCGTCGGCCAGCCTGGGGGCCAACACCCAATACACCTTCCGCCGCATCACCCTGCCGCTGGTGCTGCCCGCCTTCATTGCCGGGCTGATTTTCAGCTTTGCCCGCCACATGACCAGTCTGTCGGCCATTATTTTCCTCTCTACCCCCAAATGGCGCATCCTCACCGTAGAAATCCTGAGCGCGGTTGAACAGGGCGGCATGAGTCTGGCGGCGGCCTACTCGCTGGTGCTGATTGTCATCGTTTTGATTGCCATTGGACTGGTCTACTTTGTTTTGGGCCGCACCCTGGGTAGTTCGGGCCAGAGAGTTGATTTTAATGTATAACTATTGCCCCGGTGCAGCGCGTCGCCGGCCGGTGCAGGAGGCGTACTTGTGAGTTTTTTGCAATTAACCGATTTAATGAAGGAATTTGTGGGCCGGGGCGGCGAAGGTATGGTCCGCGCCGTTGACCACATCGACATAACCATTGAAGAGGGCGAATTTGTGACGCTGCTGGGGCCTTCCGGCTGCGGAAAAACCACCACCCTGCGCCTGATTGCCGGCTTCGAGTTTCCGACCGCCGGCCATATTGTGCTGGATGGCGAAACCATCAACGAACAGCCCCCCAACCAGCGCGATATGGCGATGGTGTTTCAAAGTTACGCCATTTTTCCGCACCTGACTGTCTTCGAAAATATTGCCTACGGGCTAAAAATTCAACGTCTGTCCAGAAAAGTCATCAAGGAAAAAGTCCAGCAGGTGCTGGAATTGACCGAACTGATGGGGCTGGAAAATCGCCCCCCCAACGCGCTCTCCGGCGGGCAGCAGCAGCGAGTGGCCCTGGCCCGGGCCCTGATTATGGAACCCAAAGTGCTGTTGATGGACGAACCCCTCTCGAACCTGGACGCCAAATTGCGCGAAGTGATGCGCACCGAAATTCGGCGCATCCAGCAGACGCTGGGCATTACCAGCGTGTACGTTACCCACGACCAGATTGAGGCCATGACCCTCTCCGACCGGGTGGTGGTTATGAACCGGGGCCACATCGAACAAATCGGCACCCCGCAAGAAATTTACCGCCACCCCCAAACCGCCTTCGTGGCCGATTTTATCGGCACCACAAATTTTGTGGACGGCGTTGTCACCGCCATCAACGGCCAAAACGTCACCGTCGAGGTGCTGGGCCGCTCGTTGGTGGCTCCCCACCCCCGCCACAGCCTGTCCGCCGGTCAGGCCATCAAACTGGTTCTGCGCCCGGAAGCCGTTCAAGTGGTGGATGAAGACGCGCACTATCAAGGCATCGTGCGTTGGTCATCGTACATGGGCAGTTCGGTGGAATATGAAATTGAGGTGGCCGGACGACAACTGCTGGTCACAGATACAGACCCCCGCCACACGATAGTCTACGCCAAAAACCACAAAGTCGGCCTGCGTATGATTGAAGAGTGCCTGTATATTCTGCCCGATTAAAGGCTTTGCTCCCCCAACCGTCCCCGCACATCCACGGCGAAGCCGCCCGCAGGGAGCGCGTAAAACGGGTTGATTTCCACCTCGGCGATTTGGGGAAAATCCGCCGCCAGGTGCGAGAGCCGCACCAGCGCATCAATCACGGCGGCGCGGTCTGCGGGGGGGATGTTCCGCCAGCCGCGCAACCGCTTTCCGGCAACGGTTTCATCCAGCAGACGCTCTGCCTGCGCGGGTGAAAGGGGCGCAATCGCCGTGGCGACATCGCGCACGAGTTCCACTTCCACCCCGCCCGTGCCCACCAGTGCCAGCGCGCCGAATTGCGGGTCGCGCCGCGCGCCGATGATGAGTTCCTGTCCCCCCGCCAACATTTTTTGCACCAGTACCCCTTCTAATTTCGCGGATGGATGCGCCGCGCGAGCCGCGTCCATTATCTGCCCGAAGGCGCGTGCCACCGATTCATCATCAGATAAATTTAAAACCACCCCGCCCACGTCCGATTTGTGGGTGATGTCCGCCGAAACGAGTTTCAGCGCCACGGGATAGCCCATCGTTTCCGCCTGCCGGGTTGCGTCGGCGGAGGTGGCGGCGAACGCCGACGGCGGCAGGGGAATGCCGTATGCGGACAGCGCGGCGGCGAAATCGCCCGCGTTGAGCGCGGCGAGCGTAGCGAGTGCGGCTGTTTTGTCGATATGCGGCGGCGGGGATGGCGTATCTTCCGCCGCTGAAAGCCACTGTTGGCGCTGCCACATCGCGGCGAGGGCAGAGGGCGCTTCTTCGGGGAAGGTGAAGTTGGGGATGCGGCGGCGGCTCAATATCGCGCGGGCGTCATCGGCGGCGGCGGACATTTTGCCCATGATGGCGGTGAGCACCGGCTTGCGATGCCGGGCGGCAATATCGGCGACGGTGTCGGCGAGGCTGGTGGGCAGAAACCAGTCGTTGGGCGCCATGATGACCAGCACCGCGTCCACGGTGGGGTCGGCGAGCAAGGCTTCCAGCGCCAGGGCATAGGTGCCGACGCCCGGTCCCGCCAGAATATCCACCGGGTTGTGGATGCCGGCGGCGGGCGGCAGTTGTTTTTTCAGCGTCGATTGCGTTTCGGCGGTGAGGGGCGCGAGTGTCAGCCCCACGGCTTCGATGGCGTCCACCGCCATGATGCCGGGACCGCCGGCGTGGGTCAGCACGGCGACGCGGTTGCCCTGCGGCAGGGGTTGCCACGCCAACGCGCGCGCCCGGTTGAACATTTCCTGCATCGAATTGGCGCGCAAAATGCCCGCGCGGGCGAAAGCGGCATCATAAGCCTCGGTGCTGCCCGCCAGCGAGCCGGTGTGCGACGCCACCGCCTGCGCCCCCCCTTTGCCCCGTCCCCCTTTGATGGCGATGATGGGTTTGCGGCGCGCTACCGCTGCGGCGGTGCGGATGAAGGCTGCGCCATCGCTCACCCCTTCCATATAAAGGGTGATGACGCGGGTGTTCGGGTCATCGCCCAGCGCGGCAAGCGTCTGAGTTTCTGTCACCCCCACTTGATTGCCCAAGCTGACGATGCGCGAGAATCCGATACCCTTCCCCTGCGCCCAGTCAATCACCACCGCGCACATCGCGCCCGATTGCGACACGAAACCGATGTCGCCCGGTTGGGGCATGCCCACCACAAACGTGGTATTCAGCGGGGTGTGGGTGTCAATACTGCCGATGCAGTTGGG
>JAJRUC010000118.1 GCA_024278015.1 Chloroflexota bacterium | reverse complement strand
CCGCCCCCTTTGGGGTCAATCATAATGAGCTGAATTTCCCCCAGCCGATTGTGAATGGCCAGGCTGAGGGCCATCGATTGGGCCAGCGCGGTTTTGCCTGAGCCGGTTGTGCCGGCCACCAGCACATGGGCCACCTCCGGCGATGACAGCCGTAGCAGCAACGGCACGCCCCCCTCGTCCAAACCAAGCAAAGCCGTTTGCCGGGGAATATCCGGCAGCCGCCGCACCAGCGACAGCAGCCGCACCGGCTGCGGGTCGTGGCGCGGCACCTCTACGTGGACAACGGGGCCGTGGCGGCTGATACGCACCATACTCACCCCCAGCCGCAAGGCCAATTCTTCCGAGAGTTTGACAATGCTGTTGACCTTGCTGCCCAATGCGGGCAACACTTCGTACCGAATCCAGCGCGGCGTGACCGTGCCCCCCGACACCCGACCGGGGGTGCGATGAGTTTGCAGCACCATTTCAATTTGGTCAGCTTGAAACTCAAGAATTTGTCGCATTTGCGCCTGTTGTGGTCCAAAATCAATAAGGGTAGAGACGGCCGGCATCGGGACATCCATCCACACAAAAAACAGAACGTGTGTTCTATTGATATTATAGCAAACATCTGTTCGAGAGTCAAATGAAAATTCGGGGGGGATTAGAGCGCGTGGGCCACCAAAAACAGGTCAACCGCCTGCTCAACGGTCAACTCTCCGGAGAGGACGCGGGATTCAGATTCAACGGCGAACCAGTACAGCAGCGAGCGGGCGTTTTCCAGTTCATCGAGAATGATTTTGGCGATGGGGCCGCCTTCGGCAATGAAGCCGGTGTCGTAAAAATCTTGCCGGGTGCGGCTCAAATCATAGGGCACGCGGATGACATCGGCCCGCCAGCAGACGCCGTTCCACGTGAGTTGGCCGTAGCAGGCCCGGGTGTCGCCGTCGAAGGGCAAGCCAACCGCCCCGACGTTCATAATTGTTGTGCCATCGATGCGCCGCACCAGGGGCCGATGAGTGTGCCCGACGCAAAACACGTTGGGGGCGGGCGCAATTTGCCGGCGCAGCGTTTCGGGCGTGGTGTCGTGATAAATGCCGTCCCGATTGCCGCGCATGGAAGCGTGCGTGGCCCGCACGGTCTGGCCTTCGGGGGTAGTAAGCGTGGTATCAAAAGGCAAACCGGCAATGGCGGACGTATCGCCGTTAAGTTGACGGTGCGTCCAGCGCACAGGCCGGTACAGGTCAAGTTGTTGCGGACTGAATTGCTCGTCGGTGTCCATTTGGCACACATAGTCTTCGTGGTTGCCGGCCAGCAAAATCCAGCCTGCGGCACGCGCTTTCTTCTGCACAAATTGCAGGCAATCCAGCGAGCGCGGCCCGCGATTGACGATGTCGCCGGCCACAATAACGGCCTCCGGCTGCCATGCTTCCAAATGGGCAGAGACGGCGGTCAGGGCGTGATAATTGGCGTGAATATCGGCTAAAACTGCAATTTTCATGGCGCTTTCCGATGCAACAGATGTAGCGCGGCACATATCGTGCGCCCGCACCGTTTAAAATATAGGGTCAGGTGAAATGAATGTCAAATAGGCGCGCCCCACACCAACTAGACATAAATTTGTAATATGAAAATATTCTTGCTAAAATACTCTCACGATATTCTTCTCAGGATTGGCTGTTATGTCCAAAGACTTTGCGCCGGTGGCCCTCAATGCCGAAACGCGCCGTTTCCCCCGCCCCGCGCCACCCGTCAAACCGAATCACCACTCATCATCCGGGCCGATGGCGGCCGCGCTGGCCGGCGGCGCCGGGTTGTTGCTGGGCGGTCTGCTGGCAATTGCGCTGCTGACGGTGTGGCTGGTCAGGAGCGATTTTATTATGCCGGGCGCACAGTCGATGGGCGTGCCGTTGGGCGGCAAATCAACCGATGAAGCGGCCCTGGCCCTGGCGGAAGCGTGGCAAAGCCGCGCCATTACGTTGCAATCCGGGGCCGGGCAGCAGCCCGTGAGGGCCGAGGCGTTGGGCGTAATGTTCGATATTGACGCCACGGTGGCAGAGGCGCACGCCATTGGCCGCACCTGGGCCGGCTTGAAGCAACTGGCCGCCGCCGGTTGGCAGGCAACCGTTTGGCCGCAGTGGTCGCTAAACGACGCCGTAGCGGAACAAACCCTGCTTTCGCTGGCCCCCCAGGTTGCGGTGCCGCCGGTCAACGCCGATATTCGCATTGCAGGGGGCCGGGCAGAGACCGTGCCGGCGGTGGCCGGGCGGGCGCTGGATGTGCCGGCCACAATAAACGCGCTGCGGCAGGAACTGTTCCAGATTGTGTCCGGCAAGCCGCTGGCAATGGTCTTTCAGCCGGTAGAACCGGCCGTCACCAATGTGACGGCGGCGGTTGATGAAGCGAATCGGCTGTTGGGCAACACGATTTCGGCCCGCATTTACGACCCCATCACCGACGAAACGTTCTATTGGGAGATTCCGGGCAGCGTTTGGGGCGGCTGGTTGCATGTTTCGCTGGACGGCGGGCAGCCGCCAAGCCCGAAAATGCAAATCGTCCCGGCTGCGGTGGAGGAATTTCTACTGCAAAAATCGGCGGAACTGGGCGGCAACCGCTATCTGGAGCAAGGCGCAACGGTGTCGGCCCTCACGGCGGCCATTGAAGGGGAAAGCTGGTACGCCGGCCTGCGAGCCTATCATTTTAACCGCCAACATGTGGTGCAAGCCGGCGAAACGCTGTCCGCCATCGGCTATGATTACGGTATTCCCTATCCCTGGCTGCAACAGGCCAACCCCGGTGTCGACAGTTTGGCGGTGGGACAAACAATAACCATCCCCTCTCGCGATGTGTTTTTGCCCCTGCCGGTAATTGAAAACAAACGCATCATCATCAGCCTGAGCCGGCAAATGATGTGGATTTACGAAAACGGCGGGCTGAAATGGGCCTGGCCGGTCAGCACGGGCATCGAATCAAGCCCCACCTCGCCCGGCGTGTTCCAAATTCGCACTCATTTTCTGGAAGCCTACGCCAGCAACTGGAATTTGTACATGCCCTATTTTATGGGCATTTATCAGCCGGTGCCGAACAACGATTTTATGAACGGCTTTCACGGCTTCCCCACCCGCGACGGAAGCGCCCTGCTGTGGACCAGCAGCCTGGGCCACCCGGTTACGTATGGTTGCATTCTGGTTGATTCAGCCAATATACCGGCCTTGTACAGTTGGGCGGAAGAAGGCGTAGTGGTTGAGATTCAAAAATAGCGGGGGGATTTCGCAGCAGGATTCCACGGATATTGATGAATTACAGGGGCGGTCCGCGAACCGCCCCTGCGGTTTCAAGGCAAAACAGTATCTCTTGATTATTCGCTATCCGGCCAGCAGCCGCCACACCTGGGCCACCACAAATGTCAGGCCGAAGCCCATCCCTATCGGCAAAAATGTAGAAACCAGCGTCCATTTCAGACTGCCCGTTTCCTTGAAGATGGTGTAGATGGTGGTGCTGCACGGATTATGCAACAAGCTGAAGAGCATTAAATTCACGCCGGTCAGCAACGTCCAGCCGCCCGCCCGCAGCAAGGCTTCGGTATCGGCCAGGGAATTAGGATCGAACATAACGCCCGCCCCGGCCCCGCCCGCCCCCAACACCAGGGCCGTCAGCATCAGCACGGTGGGGATGACGATTTCGTTAGCCGGGATGGCGACGATGTAGGCCAGCAAAATAATGCCGTTTAAACCCAGCAGCAGGCCAAACGGGTTGGTCCAATTGATAAAATATTCGGCCAGCGAAAGGCCGCCCAATTGAATATTGCTCACCAGCCAGATAACCGCCCCGGCGGGCATGGCAAACACCACCGCTCGCCACAGCACAATCAGGGTGCGGTCTATGACCGAGGTGTAAATGGTTTGCCAGATGCGCGGCGGGCGATACGGCGGCAATTCCAGGCTGAAGGTAGAGACTTCGCCCTTAAGCATTGAGCGAGACAGCCCCCACGATACCACAAAGCTGAACAGTACCCCCAGCAAGGCAATCGAGACCACGGCCAGGGCAGAAATAAAGCCCGCCCATTGCGCCGAAACCATGCCGCCGATGAAGATGGTGGCGATTAAAATTTGGGTGGGCCAGCGACCATTGCACACTGCAAAGTTATTGGTAATGATGGCAATCAGCCGTTCCCGGGGGCTATCGATGATGCGGGTGGCAATCACGCCGGCGGCATTGCAGCCAAAACCCATCGACATGCTCAGAGCCTGTTTGCCGTGCGCCCCGGCCTTTTTAAAAAAGTTATCCAGATTAAAGGCCACGCGGGGCAGATAGCCAAAATCTTCCAGCAAGGTGAACATAGGGAAGAAAATTGCCATCGGCGGAAGCATAACGCTTACCACCCAGGCCGTGGCCAGGTACATGCCGTCTATCAGCAAACCGGAAAGCCACCACGGCAAACCGACGATGACGGCCAGATTCTTTAAAAACTGATGCACGGTGTCAAGCAAAATGCCGCCCAAAAATTGCGAAGGATAATTGGCCCCGGAAATGGTTATCCAGAAAACAACCGTCAGCATGAGCAACATCAACGGGAACCCCCATATCCGGCTGGTAACCAGGTTGTCGATGGTGCGGTCCATGTCGAAGCGGGCCGGTTTTTCCGGGTAGCTCACGGCGCGGTCGGCAATGCGGGCGGCATCGGTGTAGATGGCCTCCATCAAATGCTCATGAAATTCGCCGCCGACATCCCAGCGCAGTTGAGCCGCCAAATTCAGCACGCTCTCAGCCGTTTCATGGGGTTCGGGCGGGCGCTGGTTTTGGGGCAAAGCCGTTGAGTTGACGGTCACGAGGCCACCTCCAACGGAATCTCCGGGGCGTTGTTGGCCTGGGCCAGGTTTCCGGGCTGCAAATCGCCCAGTTCGCCGCGCTGAACAGCCTGTATGAGGCGTTCATCGCCATCCAGCAGGCGCATAGCCACCCAACGGGCGTTGGGCAGGCCGGGGAAGAGGGTCTCAATTTTCACGGCCAGGGTATCAATGGCCTGGTTGAGTATTTTATGTTGATTTTTGATGCGGTGCGGCTTGCCCACTGTTTGCCCGGTGGCAACCTGATGAATTGTTTGCAACAGGTCGGGCACGCCCTCTCGCGAGCGGGCGGCCATAGGAACAACCGGCACGCCTAAATCTCGGGTCAGCCGCCGGTCGTCGACGGTTAATTTTTTACGCCGGGCTTCGTCTATCAAATTCAAGGCCACCACGGCCCGATTGGTGATTTCCAGCACTTGCAACACCAGGTTCAGGTTTCGCTCCAGATGGGTGGCATCAACCACAATGACGGTCACATCCGGCCGGCCGAACAGAATAAAATCGCGGGCCACTTCTTCATCCATGCTGGTGGAAAGGAGGGAATAAGTGCCGGGCAAATCAACCAGTTTAAAGTTTTTATCGCCATGAGCAAAACCGCCTTCGGCGCGGGCCACGGTTTTGCCGGGCCAGTTGCCGGTGTGCTGGCGCAGGCCGGTTAAGGCGTTGAAAATGGTGCTTTTGCCGGTGTTCGGGTTTCCGGCCAGGGCAACCACGTAGTCCCAGTTTTCCATATTGATGCCCAGTTTTCTTAGATGACCGGCGTTACAGGCCGGGCACGTTTCGCACGGGGCGGCGGACAACGTGTTTGCAAATTTTACATGCGTAGTCATAAAAGTAGTCTCCGGATAATGGGGGTCATTCGATTAAACATTGCGGGTGATATAAATAAACCGCGCCTGCTCTTTTCGCAGGCCGATGAGCGCCCCGCGAATAAGATAAGCGGTGGGGTCTCCGCTGGGGCTAACCAGTTCTGCTTTGATGGTAGTACCCGGCAGAATACCCAAATCCATCAAGCGCCGCCGTTCTGCGCCCCGGCTGGCCTGCGAAATATTTTTCACGCGGGCCGCTTCGCCCGGTTTCAGGTCGGTCAGGCGTTCAACGGGCTGAGACGGGGTGGCATCTTCGGCCTGGGCAGCCGCCACAGATACGTTGGCGGCCACAATGGGCGCCAAAACGTGCTGTTCGCCATCGGCCCAAAACCGAATCCGCTGCGAGGTGGCCTCTATCACCGAAACGGTCATACCCAGATGCAGGCCCTCGGCCAGCAACTGGGCGTACACGGCTTCCGGTTCGTCTTCAAGATGAATGATTTTCCCGGTCTGATTCGATGAAAAATTTGATAACGGCTGGTGGCGGGGGGCAATAACCTCTCCTTGCGCGGTGGGGATGGGGTCGCCGTGGGGGTCGAAGCGGGGGTGGCCCAGTTGGCCGGCCAGGGCGTCGGCCTGGGCCGGGGTAAGGCTGTGTTCCCGATTCTCGGACTGGATGTGCCATTCGGCTTCCGGGTAGCCCGTTTTATCGGCCAGATAACGTTCCCACAGGCGATGAGCGCGTACAATGTGCAGGGCGTAATCTCGCCCCCGGTCTGTCAATTCAAACTGCGTCCCGTTAAAGGTGATAAGTTGTCGGGTCTGCATTTCGGTCAGTAATTCGGTGGCCCGGCTGACGGTTATGTTCAAAACGCCGGCCAGCCCCTGCGCCGAAGGCTCCCGGTGATGGCAGGCGCAATCGTAAAGATGTTTCAAGGCATCTTCGGTCAAGATACGACGGGTGCGGGGTTGCCGCCAGCGCCGGAATGTTGTAAACAGGTTGGTCATAAAATAATCTCCCGGTCATTGCCCGGAGATTCGTCACTGGCTTTAGCTGCCTCCGGTAATGCACCACAGATAGTCAATCAATCCTAAATAATTTTTTAGTTATGCCTAAAATTATAACCGGAACCCGTTTATTTGTCAACCTCAAAAAAAACAGGCCCGGAATGATGCTTCCGCGCCTGGAGAAAATATTGTTTGGGCGTATTTTTTGTTTTTGGAATTACGGCAAGGTTTTAAACCATGTGCGATACAAAGACTCGTAGGTTCCATTTTGCCGCATTTCGGCTAAAATCCGGTTGACCCGGCCCAGTAATTCGGTATCTTTTTCATGGAAGGCAATGCCCAGGCCCACATTGGACAGGAACAGGGGGGCATCGTCTTCAGATACGATGGTCAGCCCGGAGCGCGTTTCTTGCAGGTAGATGAGCGTGTTCAGGTAATCATTCAAAATAACGTCTATGTCTCCGGCTTCCAGAGCCGCCAGCGAAGAGGCGGTGTCATCGAAGGCGACACGCTCCAAATGAACTCCCCGAATTTGCAATTCCTGGGCCAGTTTATCGCCGGTGGCGCCGGTTTTTACGCCAACCCGCAAGCCGGTCAGGTCTTCCGGGCCGGAGATACGCGCCTGCAATTCAGGTTGAGCGACCATCACCAGCCCTGTTTCCATATAAGCCAGGCTGAAGTTGACCACCTCTTCCCGCTCCGGTTTGATGTACATGGCGGCAATGACCACATCCACTTCACGGTTTTGGAGTTTGGGCAGTAAAGAGGCAAAGGGCATTTCTACCCATTCAATGGTTACGCCCAGTTCCCGGGCTATGTAATTCATCATGTCAACGTCAAAGCCAACCAGTTGATTGCCGGTCGGGTCGTGAAATTCAAACGGGCTGGTGATGGCCGTGCCCACAACCAACGTCCCTTTTTTTTGGAGTCTGGACAGGGTTAATTCATCCGGGATGATGGAATCAGTTTGGCATGCGGTTAAAATTACCACAGCCAGCAAGGCCAACCCCGTTTTAAACCACCAGTGTCGCATACCCTCTCCTGCGGATATTCTGTGTGTTTATTTTAGCCCGATACCACTAATGATGCAACCCCAACATAAAAAGAGCGAGCAGGCTGCTCGCTCTTGATGGGTGCTGCAAAAAAACAGGGCTTTACGTCAGGTCTCTGAGAACGGCTACCACTTTACCCTGCACTTGCACAATACCGGGGTCAACGTAAATGGGTTTCATGGTAGAATTTTCCGGTTGCAGACGGATGCGGGAGCCTTCGTTGTAGAAGCGTTTCAGGGTAGTTTCGTCGCGGTCGGTCAGCCACACGGCCACCATCTCGCCATTATTGGCCGAGACGGCGGGTTTGAAGATGACGGTATCGCCGTCGTTAATCAGGGCGTCAATCATCGACGTCCCCTTGACCTTCAAGGCAAACACGTTTTCATCGTGAATCAGGTCTTTTGAAATTTCGATGGCGTCTTCGGCGGTGTAGGCCCCTTCCGGCACATCGATTGGTTCACCGGCGGCGATGTGCCCCAACAAGGGCACGCTGATGAAATTCGACACGTTTACGGCAGGCCGCTGCGCCTGAACCAGACGCAGCCCTCTGGAAACGGTTTTGTCTCGAACAAGCAACCCTTCGCGTTGCAACACGTTCAGGTTGTAGTTGACCACCGAGGTAGAGCTGATGGAGACGGCTTCGCCGATTTCCCTGATGGTGGGCGGATAGCCGTTTTCCAACCCAAATGATTTGATAAATTCCAGAATTCGTTTCTGCCTGTCGGACAACGCCATAATATTACTCCCTGAAACATATATTCTACCAGTACATATATTCTACCATGAACACCCGTTCTGTGTCAAGTGGCTGTTTTATACTCAACTGCGTCACAAACGAACATGGTTTTTCACTGATATATGTTAGTTCGGGGTAGGGATAACCCTTGTGGTTGCCCT
>JAJRUC010000117.1 GCA_024278015.1 Chloroflexota bacterium | reverse complement strand
GCCTCCCGTTTGTAGTTGATGACGGCCGGTTCGCCCTCGATGCCGCCCAGTTCCGCCGCCCGGTCAATGACTGCCGGCAAGTTGCCCAGGTTATCAACCAGCCCCAGTTCAAGGGCCTGTTTGCCGGTGTAAACCCGGCCGTCGGCCAGTTTGCGCACGATTTCTACATCCATGTGGCGGCCGTCGGCCACAATTTGCACAAACGCCTCGTAGCTCTGGTTGATAATTTCCTGCCACAGGGCTTCTTCTTCGGCGGTCATGGCCCGGAACATGCTGCCTGAATCCTTGTTGGCCCCGCTTTTGATGACATTGGCTTCCAGGCCGTATTCTTCCATAAAGCCTTCAATGTTGACAAACTGCATAATCACCCCGATTGAGCCGGTGAAGGTGTGTTGGTTGGCCCAGATTTCGTCGGTGGGGGCGCTGATGTAGTAGCCGCCGCTGGCGGCCAGGGTGCCCATCGACACGATGACCGGCTTGTCCATAGCTGCCACCTGTTCGTAAATTTCGTCAGAGGCCACCACGCCGCCGCCGGGGCTATCCACCCGCAGCACCACGGCCTTAACCCGGTTGTTGTTGGCGGCGGCTTTCAGTTGCCGCACAATAACGTTGCTGTACGCGCCCGTTGCCGGCGCGCCGAATACATCGACGGGCGGGTCTCCGGCCTGAATGATGCCCTCCACGTAAATCACGGCCACGGCATCGCCCGTGGAAAAGGAATTGCTGCCGGTTGCCAGATTGTAGGCCAGCAGGCCAAAGCCCACCGACAGGCCGCACACCAGCAGCACCGCCAGCAAAATGACGCTTGTCCAAACGAGTGTCTTTTTCAAAAGGGTTGTCCTTTCTTGTAATCAGGTTGTGTCAACGTTTCCTCTATATCTGTCATTCCGAGGACATCTCCGTAGGGGCGGTTTGCGAACCGCCCCTACCCATTAACCCATATTTTGCGAGGTATTAGCTTCCAACCACCAGCCGGTGGTATCGTTTTTTGCCTGCCCGCAGCAAAATGCCGTCGTCCGTCACATCCGGCCGGCCGATGCGGGCTTCTACATTGGTGACGCGGGCGTTGTTGACGTAAATGCCGCCTTGCTGCACCATGCGCCGCGCTTCGCCGCGAGATTTGGTTAGCCCCACTTCCGCGAAAATCTCCAGCACGCCCAGCCCGGCTGCCAGCCGGGCGGCGTTGACGACGGTGGTGGGCATGGCCTGCAAATTGCCCCCGCCGGAAAAAGCGGCCTGGGCCGCAGTGCGGGCCGCTTCGGCGGCGGCCCGGCCGTGGGTGATGGCGGTTGCTTCCATAGCCAGAATTTCCTTTGCCTGCCGCAGGTCTGCCCCTTGCAGGGCGGCCAGCCGTTTGATTTTGTCCAGCGGCAGGAAGGTGAAGATTTTCAGCAGTTTTGCCACGTCGCGGTCATCGCAATTAATCCAGTATTGATAGTAGTCATACGGCTTTACTTTTTCGGCATCAAGCCAGACCGCGCCGCCGGCTGTTTTGCCCATTTTGGCCCCGCCGGCCGTGGTCAGCAACGGATAGGTCATCGCCTGCACGGTTATGCCCTCTTCCCGCCGAATCAAATCCACCCCGGCCAGAATATTGCCCCACTGGTCATCGCCGCCCATTTGCAGGGTGCAGCCGTACCGTCGATAGAGTTCCAGATAATCGTAGGCTTGCAAAATTTGATAGTTGAACTCAATAAAATTCAGGCCCCGTTCCAGACGTTGTTTGTAGGCTTCGGCGGTGAGCATGCGATTAACGCTGAAGTGGCGGCCAATTTTGCGCAGGAAGGCCACGTAGTTCAGGTCAAGCAGCCAGTGGGCGTTGTTTTCGTAGACCACGTTCTCTTCGCCCAGGTAATGTTTCAGTTGGGTGTGGATGCCGTGGCCGTTGGCCTCAATTTGCTCCGCCGAAAGCATTTGGCGCAGTTCGGTTTTGCCGCTGGGGTCGCCAATCATCGATGTGCCGCCCCCCACCAAAGCGACGGGCCGGTGGCCGGCGCGCTGCATGTGCAGCATCGCCATAATCGTCACCAGACTGCCGGCGTGCAGGCTGTTTGCGGTGGGGTCGTAGCCGATGTAAAAGGTGGTTTGCTTTTGCCCAAGTTGCCGGCGCAACGCAGCTTCGTCGGTGGTCTGGGCGATGAAGCCCCGTTCCTGCAAAATGTCAAATATGTTGGTGGTCATAGTTTTTTCCTGGGTAAATTAGTGTCGAATTTCCATATCAGGGCAGGGGTACGATGCATCGTGTCCCTGCGGCCCCGATAAGTGCAGGTATCATATTTTATCGGTGGGCATTATACCACAAAACCGGCTTTCCTCAAGCGTGTTTTTTCATTCCATGTTGATGTGATATACTGTTTTACACGTCGGTGGTGGGGTTAAACAGCCTTTCGTATTCCTTGACGGCGTAGCGGTCGGTCATGCCGGCAATGTAATCGCACACCACTTGATGCGGTGATTCGGTTTGCAGCCTGGCCTGCGTCTCGGCGGGCAAAATCGACGGGTCTTCGATGAAGGCGGTGAACAGGTCGGTCAGCATCCGTTTGGCCTTGTTTGCCATACGCATCACCCGCCAGTAAGTGTACAGATTTTGGTACAGGAACTTTTTGAGCGCTTTGTTTTTTCGGCTAAAATCAGGTTCGTAGCCCACCAGATTATGCGACATGGCGCGCACATCGTCTACCGATTGGATGTTGCCTTCTTGCAAGGCTTTTGAGGTCGCTTCAACCACACTGGTCACCTCTTTGCCCACCAGCCGCCGAATGATGCGGTGGCGGTCGATGTCGCTGAGGGTGGCCCGGCCATTAATGCCCAGCTCGCCGGTTACTTCGCTCCACAGTTCCACCTGCTGCTGAAGTTGGGGGGGCGTAATCATGCCGGAGCGCAAGCCGTCGTCCAGGTCGGCGGTGGTGTAGGCAATTTCATCGGCCAGATTAACAATTTGGGCTTCAATGGTGCCGCGCAGGTCCGGCTCGTAGGCGAAGGCATCCCCTTTATCGTACTCCGATTCG
>JAJRUC010000116.1 GCA_024278015.1 Chloroflexota bacterium | reverse complement strand
CAAAATACCCAGCGCCGTCGAAGTGCCCACCAACCCGTTGACCACTTCGTTCATACTGCCGTCGCCGCCGGCGGCAATGGCGGCATCATCGCCCTGCGCGGCGGCTTCGCGGGCCAGCGCCGTGGCGTGGCCGGGGTAAGCGGTTTGCCGCCAGGTAATTTCCCAGCCCTGTTGCTGCAAATAGTCGCCCGCCTGGCGAATAACCTGTTTCAGGTCGCGGTTTCCGGCCTTGGGGTTAAAAATAATTGAGGCTTTCATCATTGATATAGTACTCTTGAAAACAGAAAATTGAAAACCGGCCGGCGGCGGCTTATTGGCGGCGGCGGTTGTCTGACAAAAAACGGCTATCCGGTTTTGATGCCTTCTTAAGCCTCTTTTTATGCCGATTTAATCCAATTAAAATAGTCACCTTACGCAGTTGCGGCATTTTACCCCCCTCAGTCCCCCCCCAAGCGGGGGGAAGTTAGCACCTCCGGGGGGAAGTTAGCACCTCCCCCCCAAGCGGGGGGAAGTTAGCACCTCCGGGGGGAAGTTAGCCCTCCCCCGCTGTCGGGGGACGCGAAGCGGGGAGGGGGTAGAACACCGCGATTTACCGCAACTGCGTAAGTCCTGTTGTAATTATTTACTCTCCTCAGTCCCCCCTCAAGAGGGGGGAGGCGTTTGTTTCTCCCTCAAGAGGGGGAGATTGACGCGAAGCGGTTTCTTTATCAGGCGAGTATAGTTACAAAGTATCAATCTCTGCGCCACTAATTGTAAACCGGCATCCATTATGAAACAGATACGCATATCGTCAACAATTTGGGCGATTGTCATCGCCTTTGGCCTGACCGTTATGCCGGTTTGGGCGCACGGGGGCGGCGCGCCGCAACTTGTCAACGCCGAAGCCGGCCCGTATCGCGTTTCGTTGTGGACGCAGCCGGACCCCTTGCAAGCGGGCGAAGTCCATTTTACCGTGGCCGTCACCGCGCCCCCACCGCAGGGCGCCGGGGCAAACCGGACCGGCCCTCCCATTCCGGATGCGGTGGTCAATTTGCATCTGACCCCGCTGGATGCGGCGGCTCAGGCTGTGGACATTGCCGCCACCCATAAAAACGCCGTCAACAAACTTTTTTACGAAGCCGATACCATCTTGCCCACCGCAGGGCGCCGGCAGGTGATTGTGCAGGTAAACGGCCCGGACGGCGCAGGTATTGATGCTCCTGTTCAAAATGCGAATTGTGACCTTGCTTCTGTTTGCTTCGGTGGGGGGCGCGTTTTTGGGGGCGAAGGGGCGGCCCGGCTGGGTTCCGTATGTGGCTTCGGCCATGATTTTGGGGCCGTCGCTGCTGGCGCTGCCTTTTAATCCGTGGTTGACCTTCTTCCTGTTGCTGGGCGCGTTTGTTTACGTTTTTCTGTACACCCTGTACTTTAAACCCCGCACTTTGTTGAACATTGTCATCGGCGGGGCGGCGGGCAGCGCGGCAGTCCTCAGCGGCAGCGCCGCCGTCGGCGCGTGGAACGACCCCGGCGCGGTGGGGCCGGCTCTGCTGCTGTTTCTGTGGACGCCCATCCATTTCTGGAGCCTGGCTATCGTTTATCGTGACGACTACGCCCGCAGCAACACCCCTATGTTGCCCGTCCACACCTCGCCGCGAGTGGCCGCCTTGTGGGTGTTGTTGCACACCGCGCCCACCGCCCTGGCGGCAATGATGCTGGCCGCCCACGACGCCCTGGGCTGGCTGTATTTTGCGCCGGTTCTGTTAGCAACCGTCGATTTACTGATACGCAACATTCGGCTGGTAAAAACGCCCGACGCCAAACTCGCCTTCTCCCTTTTCAAGGTTTCCAACAGCTATTTAGCCCTCATCATGGTGATGATTGTGGTGGACGCATTAATTTAACTTGCTCGCCCCCTTTTTAAGAATAGCCATCGGTTTTCAATAATCGGCTTTTAAATGCCTGATGACGGCCGGCGGCATTTTTTGTTGACAATTGTCAATTCATAATTTACCCTTCACCATCATCCCATTTTTTCTTCCCCGTTTGCAGATTGCCCGGAAATTTGCTTTAATATATTCAACTTCGTTTTTGTTTGTAGTACTTGCTTGCCACAATACACTTCAATTATGATTCGTCCCGGCCTCATTGCGTGCGACCCTTGTTGTTTTCAATTTAATTCTTTTATTTCAACCACTTTTTATTCAAGGAGGAAAGTGTATGTATTGGTCAACCAAATCTTTACATCAACCCTTCAACGTGTTTAAAAAATGGCGATGGCGCATGTTGCTTTTGCTGCTTCCGGTTATGTTGCTGCTGTTTATGCTCCCCCTGGCGGCGATGGCGCAAGGCCCCGTCACCGATTTGGGCATTGTGAAGCAGGCTTCCCCCCCCGATACCGCCCCCGGAAAAATTGTTACCTTCACCATCGAAGCCTTTAGCGTGCAGGGGGGCGCCTTGCAGGTGCTTGATGACCTCCATCCGCAACTGGAATATCTGGACAGCCCCTTTAACCCCGTTTACAATGCAAACCTGAACACCCTGACCTTCAATGTCAACTTCCCCCCCGGCGAAATTGTGCGCCTGACCTATCGCGCCCGCGTCAGCTTTGCGGCCACCTGCGGCGCAGAACTGGTTAATGTGGCCCACATTGCCATCAACGGCGACCCGATTTCCGACCCGGCAGAGGCCGTGGTGCGCGTTATCTGCGCCGACCTGGGCGACGCTCCCACTTCGGAGAACCATTTTGCTTTGCCGACCACCGCCTACCCCCTGATGCCGGCTCACTTCCCCACCGTTTTCCGGCAGCCCCCCGGCGCGCCCGTCGGCCCGCGTCACCACAACCCCATGCTCCTTCATTTGGGCGATGACGTGAGTTTCGAGACCGAAGCCGACCTGGGTTACGATGCCGACCCGCTCAATAACCTGATGCCCCCCTTTAATGTAGCCGACCAGGACGGGTTTGACGATGGCTTGTTGAACCCGGACCAGGTCAACTTTCCGGGATGTGTCCTCACCGAACTGACATTCAAGGTTTACGCCGATGGTTCCGGCCTGTCGCAATTCCCGTTGGAAAATGCCTTCCTCAATGTCTGGTTCGACGGCAATCGCAACGGCACGTGGGCCGATGTGAACGACTGCGGCGGCAGTATCGGCCCGGTGCCCGAACACATCATCATTGATGCCCCGGTGGCCCTGATTTCCGGTTTTCAGGTTGTGACCGTAACCACCACCGTGCCCGTCTTTAACGGCGGCGGCAACGCGCCCGGCTGGCTGCGGGCCACCCTCAGCGGGCGGGCTTCCGTTAAAACCGGCAACGTGAGCGGCCTGAAATACGGCGACGGGCGCGGCGTGCCCGGCACCCTTGTTCAGACCGTTACCGGCTTTGAATACCCCGTACCCGGCTTCTTCACCGGCGAAACCGAAGACTACCTGTTGAAATTCCAGGCATCCCCGCCTGCTCCGGTTCTCATCAGCAAACAGGTTATATCATCGACAGCCGGTTTGGGTGATATTCTTCTGTACGGCGTGGCTGTTACCAATACCGGCGCCGTCAGCCAGGGCGTATCGCTGTTTGACTCCATCCCCGCCGGCACGGCCTATGTGCCCAATTCATCTTCGACCAATATGCCCGCCGGCCTGAAGGGTTTTGTGCCCGATGCCAACGCCGTGGTGTGGGAAGGCGAACTGGGGCCGGGCGATTATGTCGTCATTCAATACGGGGTGTACGTTATGCGCTGCCCTCAACCCAACGATACCTTCTCTGTGGTCAACGAAGCCTGGGCGGTGGGGCCGGGCTTTGGGCACGTCTCTTCCGGCCCCGTCGAAACCGTCATCCGGCCCTGCGTACCCCGCCCGCGCACCATCCATGTAGAAAAAATCCCGAACCTGCCCGTGGTTTATCCCCAGGCCGAACTCAACTTCGAGCTGCGCGTCCACAACCCCTTCACCGATACGAACTACATCCGCGTGGTTGACCGCCTTGACCCCGCCTTTACGGTAGACCCGAACACCTTGCCCGCCGGCATAAGCTTTGTCATGCCCAATACGCTTTATTGGGATATTGACCTCCCCGCGCAAGGCGTATTCTCCACCACCTTCACCGTTAAAGCGGAACGCGTCCGGTGCGATACCCGTATTGTTAATCAGGCCGAATGGCAGGCCGGTTTCACCGGCAGTATGCTGGACGGCCTCTCCAATCCGGTGCCGATTGAAGTGATTTGCCCGGATCTGGGCGACGCCCCCGACAGCGACGCCAATCATCATAACAACGCGCCCAACACGGCCTACTTCTTGCCCGGCACGCTGGGCGGCCCGGTAGCCGGCCACTTCCCCACCGTGTGGGGCGATACCCCGGCGGGCCAGCCCTCCGGCCCCATGCACTTAGACCCCACCCAGGTAATTTTGGGCCACGGCGTGAGCATGGAATTTGACGCCGACATCGGTCCCGATGCCGACGGCCCCAACAATATCCTGCCGCTGGGCATGGACCTGGCCGACCTGGACCGCATGGACGACGGCTGGCTGAACCCCGGCGCCCCCCTGGAAGAATGTCGGGAGGCGACGCTGAAGGTGCTTGTTACCAAACAAGACCCCACCGTGGGCCGCATGTTCCTCAACGTCT
>JAJRUC010000115.1 GCA_024278015.1 Chloroflexota bacterium | reverse complement strand
GGCCAAAACCCTGTTTGCCACCCATTATCACGAACTGGTTGAGCTGGAAACCTGCCTGCCCGGCGTTAAAAATTACAACGTGGCCGTAGCCGAAGAGCAAGGGCAGATTATCTTTTTGCACAAAATTGTACCCGGCAGCGCAGACCGGTCTTACGGCGTGCATGTGGCCCAACTGGCCGGTATTCCCCGGCCGGTCATCCACCGGGCCAACGAAATTCTGGCCGACCTGGAAAACCGCCCCGCCCCGAAAAGTGACCGGCCGCGCCCGTCGCCGCAACAGCTTTCGTTTTTGGGGCCGGAAACGCATCCCGTGGTAGAGGCTTTGCAGGCGCTGAAAATTGAAGAGCTGTCCCCCCTGGAGGCGCTCAACAAACTGTACGAACTGCAACAACTGGCCGGTAAAAACTGAGTTTTGCGCAACGCACCAAACATTGACAACCGGCTATTAATCATCGACAATAAAGAGAGATGGAGCATACAATCCGGTTTAACAAAAATTTACTGATTGCTCTTACGAGTATTGCGTGGCTGGTTGTTTTAACCGCCTGCCGCCGCAGCGATATTCCGGTCAGCATCGCCGTCGACGGGCAGATTATCACCCGCTACACGCAGGCCGTCACCGTTAGAGAGGTGCTGGCCGAAGCCGACATCACCCTGGGAGACCTGGACCGGGTTGCGCCGGACCTGTACCGCAGCCTCAGCCCCGGCGCGGTGGTGCGCGTTATTCGGGTGGCGGAGAAAACCGAAACCGCCACCATCGACATCCCCTTTGAACGCCGGGTGGTTATCAACGAAGCCCTGCCCGCCGGCGAGCAACGTCTGGCCCAATTGGGCGTAACCGGGCAGGAAGAAATTAAAACCGAAATTATTTACGAAGACGGCGTTGAGGTTTCCAGAAAAGAGATTTCCCGCAACATTACCCGGCAGCCGGTGGAAGAGATTGTGGTGGTCGGCGACCAAAAAGACCTGCCGACCGTCTATTTTGAGGGCAGCATTGCCTACCTTTCCGGCGGCAACGCCTGGTTGATGAAGAACAACAGCGCCGCCCGCCGCCTGCTGACCGTCACCAGTGATTTGGACGGACACGTTTTTTCCCTTTCGCCGGACGGGCAAAAATTACTTTACAGCCGCAGCGTCACCGATACAATTGACGCGCCGCTGAACGAACTGTGGCTGGCAAATACGCTCATCGTGGGCGAAGCGCCCGTCTCGTTGCCGGTTAAAGGCGTGCTGTACGCCGCATGGTCGCCCCTGCTCACCGATACGCGCATCGCTTACAGTACCGCCGAGCGCGTGCCCAGCCGGCCCGGCTGGCGAGCCAACAACGACCTGTGGCTGTGGGACACCGAAAAAGACATTTCCACCGCCGAACAGATTGTGTTGCCCAACACCAACGGCTACTACGCCTGGTGGGGCACCAATTACGCCTGGTCGCCGGACGGACGGCAATTTGCCTTTTCCGCCGCCAACCGCATCGGCGTGGTGAATGTAATTAGCCAAACCGTCACAACCCTGCTAGAATTTGAACCATACCAAACCCACAGCGAATGGGTCTGGGTTCCGCAAATCTCGTGGTCGCCCAATAGCCGCTTCATCGCCGCCACCGTCCACGGCGGGCCGCTGCAAAACGAAGCGCCGGAAATGAGCGAGGTCTTTGACCTGTGGTTAATTTCCGCCGACGGGCAATTGAAAGTGCCGGTACGGGAGCAGGTTGGCATGTGGAGCAACCCGGTTTGGCATGCGGCGGGCATCACTTTTGGACGGGCCGCCAACCCGCTGCGCTCGGTCAGCAGTCGCTACAAACTAACCACCATCGATTGGGATGCCAGCAACCCGCGCACTATCTTCCCGCTTGATGACACAACGCCGGGCGTGACCTACCCGGAAATAGTCCGCCAGGGAGCAACCACGGTCTTTGTGTATAACAACAATCTGCAACTACTGGATGGCGCGGGCATGTTTTTACAGCCTCTTACCGCCAACGGCCAAAGCCAAAAGCCGGTGTGGGTTATTCCGCAATCAATTACCGCCACCGCCCGCCCAAACCGCACCCGGCCGCTAACCGTTGCCCAACCGGCCATCGTATCGGCCACCATCACGGCCACCACAGCCCTGACCCCTTAACCCGGGAATGGAACCATTGTGAAAATATTGCTGATTGACCAGGATACCCATATTTTGGAAATGCTCCAAACCAGCCTGACCAAAACCGGACACACCGTTTTTGTGGCCGCCGACGGTAATGCCGGCTTGCGGCTGGCCTGCTCTCAACAGCCGGATTTGATTGTGCTGGATCTGCTGCTGCCCGGCATAGACGGCATCGAACTTTGCCGCCAACTTGAAACAGACCCCGCTACCCAACACATCCCCTATTTTCTGATTACCAGCATCAATATTCCGCGCGACCGGACATTCTGGGTTGATTCCGCCGCCGGCACGCCCGTCACCCTGCACCCCGTCGGCCGGCAGACAAAACCGATAGACCTGAACCGGTTTATGCGGCAGGTCAAGAGCATCCTTTTCCCCCAACAGGTTCACGAGGTAGATGGGCCGGAAGTTTTTCTCATCATCGCCGATGATGTCCTGCGTTTTGAAACCAAACAAGATTTGATAGGCCGAAACTTCAAGGTAGTGGCCCACAGCCGGCTCATCAAACCCGTCTCTGCCATGCGCATCCCGGCAGTTATGGTCATTGATGAAGAATATATGACCCCCGCCGTTCAAAAAGACCTGCGCGACTTGCAACAACGCACGCCCACATTCGGCCTGATTGTGCTGTGCCAAAGCCCGCCCGAAGCCAAACCGGTTTATCTGTCGAACCTGGATGCCGTGCTGGTTTATCCGCTTTTTGCATGGCAAATTGCGCTTTGCATCCAAAAATCAATCGACTTCCGCACCCACAAAGTCCGCACCGGTTTCCTCTCGAAACAACTGCTGGCCTTAAATCAGGAACTGGTCACCTCGCAACAAACCTTGCTGGCCCAAAACACCGAACTGAATCTGGTCAACCGTCGTCTGCGCCAAATGAGCGACCTGCAAGAAACCTTGACCAGTATGCTGGTACACGACCTGAAAGCGCCCCTCAGCGCCATGCAGGGCGCGCTTCAATTTATGACGATGGACCCCCGCAACACCATTTCCGACGGCAGCCGGCACATTATCACCGGCGGATTGGCCGCCGGCCAACAAATGCAGCGTATGGCCGCCACCCTGCTGGATGAACAAAAGCTGGAAAACGACCAGCTTCTCTTTGATATTGAACCTGTCAGCCTGCAAGATACGCTTGATACCTGCTTAACCATGATGGGGCCGCTGTTCAACATCTACGAAGTCACCGTCGAAACGCACCTGCCGCCGGATTTACCCCAACTTCACGCCGACCCCATCATTTTGCAGCGTGTTCTGGAAAATCTGCTGGACAACGCCGTCAAATATTCGCCCACCAACGAAATCATCACCATCAACGCAGCCCAAAACGATGATGCGCTGGTGCGTATCAGCATCACCGACAAAGGCGACGGCATCCCCCCCGAATTTCGGGAGGCGATATTTGAACAGTTCACCCAGCTTGAAAACGCAAAACTCCAGCGGCGCTGGGGCGGCGCCGGCCTG
>JAJRUC010000114.1 GCA_024278015.1 Chloroflexota bacterium | reverse complement strand
TACAATCTTCCGCCCGTTTTTTTCGGCCACTTCGGCCACCATGCTACGCAAACGCACCACTTCCTGACGCGCTTCTTTAATGTTTCGACAAACGCGGCTGCCCACCTCTACCTGAGATTGCATAAATTCCGGCTTAACCTGGTCTCTTAAAACCACCCGGCCCTTATCCAGAAATTCCTGAATGTAGGAGGTCAGTTCTCTGCTTTTCGAATCAATTATCTGGTATTCTTCTTCAATACCAATGGTCAACTCATCTAACATGGCCGCGCTCCTGTTTTTTCAATTATCGGGGGAAACATGGCGGCATTATAGCACGGATTGCCGGATTATCAAAGGGTTTTTTGAGGCCAATTCTATTCCGGGCCGGTTTTTTAGCCGATGGTGATATGCCGGTAGCCCTCCCGATACACTTCCCGGCCATATTCATCGATGGCCTTGCTGCGTTGGCGCAGGCGGTCTGCCAGATGTTGCGGCTCTTTTATCTGGCTTTGATGGCACAAAATGGCCTTGAGTTTCAGCTCAAATTCGGCAGAAATATCCAGCCACAAATTCACCTCTGCCGGATTTGCCAGAAAGATGTGGGGCACGGTGTGGGGCGGCAAGCCGTGTTGCAAAAGTTCCGGGTGATACATGCGGTTGCCGGTGGCCGGAAACAACGCGCCCAGGGCAATTTCTCCGGCGGCGCGATGGTCGGGGTGATTAATATAGGTATTTCCAAAAAAGTAGCGGGTGGGGTCGGGGGCAATAACGGCTTCCGGTTTAACGGCCCGAATTTCCCGCACCACTTGCCGGCGAATTGCCAGGGCGGGAATCAACTCGCCGTCATTTTCAGCGAAGAAAATCACGTCTTGCACGCCCAGCACAGCGGCGGCCCGGCGTTGTTCCGCCTGCCGAATTTCGGCCAGGCGTTCCGGAGTCATTGTGGGGTCATCGCTGCCCTTGTTGCCGCTGGTTAAAATCAGGTAGGTAATATGGGCGCCCTTGCCGGCCCATTGGGCCGTCAATCCGCCGCAAAAAAATTCCGGGTCATCCGGATGGGCCATAATGACCATCGCTTTTTCTGGAGTATATGTCATGTTGCACCTCTTGGTTTTTTTCTATAGAGAGTATAGAGAAAAATCCGTCTAAACAAAAAACGCGCTCGTGGGAGCGCGTTTTTTGTTGAAGCACACAGTTTATTTCGGGTTGCCTTTAAAGGTGGCGCGTTCTTCTTCCAGGTCGTAATCCCAGTAGCCGGGGCCGTCGGTAAAGAAGACGGCGTTGCGTTCAGTGTCGCTTTCGTTTTCGGCGGGAACATCTTCTTCCGGGAAGATAGCTTCCGGCGGACAAACGGGAACGCAAGCGCCGCAGTCGATGCAGGTATCCGGGTCGATAAAGAACAGATCATTCCAGTCGCCGTTATCGGTGGGGCCGGGGACGATACAATCGACGGGGCAAACTTCTACGCAGTCACCCTCTCTGGTACAAATTGCGGTAATAACGTGAGTCATCTATATTTCCTCCTCGAAATAATGTCAATCGATAAGCAACCTGATACTTTTCCATTGTAATGAAAAGGCGCAAAAATGTCAACCCGTATTCAGATTAATTTTGGCTCAACAGGCCCTCAGGGGGATGGAAAATAATCATCGCCGGGGCGCGCCCCTGCACAGGACAAACACATAGATTGTCGCAAACCCCCTTGAAATCCAGAAGAGCCTTGATTTTTAACCTGGGGTATTGTTTGCGCAAAAAAACCGGCCCCCAAAGGCCGGTCGGTGTTTACGGTAAACCTGTGAAGTCGGCTTTCAGGCCGCCGCAAAAAATTCGGCCACTTTGGCCCAATTGACTACGTTCCAGAATGCGGCCACGTAATCGGGACGGCGGTTTTGGTAGTTGAGGTAGTAGGCGTGTTCCCACACATCCAGCCCCAAAACGGGCGTTTTGCCTTCCATCAGGGGGCTGTCCTGATTGGCCGCGCTGAAAACCTCCAGCTTGCCCTGATTTACGGCCAGCCAGGCCCAGCCGCTGCCGAAGCGGGTTTTGGCCGCCGTCTCAAATTGGGTTTTGAAAGCCGCAAAGCTGCCGAAATCGCGGTTGATGGCCGCCGCCAGGTCGCCCTCAGGTTGGCCGCCGCCGGCGGGAGACATCACCTGCCAGAAGAGGGCGTGGTTGGCGTAGCCGCCGCCGTTGTTGCGCACGGCTGTGGGCAAATTAGCCACGCCCAAAGCCAGAATATCTTCGATGCTCTTGCCGGCCAGGTCAGAGCCTTCAAGCGCTTTGTTGAGGTTGTTGGTGTAGCCGGCATGGTGTTTGCCGTGATGAATTTCCATCGTGCGGGCGTCAATGTGGGGTTCCAGCGCGTCGTAAGCGTATGGCAGGTCCGGTAATTGAAAAGTCATTCGTTTCTCCTTGTAAAGATACAAAAATTATCATTGATTTAAATTATGCGTCTGTTTGCTGAAACAGCACTTTAATGTTACAGTGTCGCCTGATTCTCTTTTGGGCAAATTTATTCACATACTGAGCAGGAAATTTAAGCAGACGAGATTATAACCGGCGGGCCGGAGGTTGTCAAGGCTTATGAATAATGTTGCTGTGTCACAATCCGGTTCCAAAAATCGGGGGATTGTATTGGCCGTCATTGCCGTTATCCTCTTTTCCACCAGCCCGGTTTTGGTGCGCTGGGCCGCCCCGCTTTCGGCCTACGAGATTACGGCCTGGCGCATTTTGCTGGCCGCCGCCACCGTGGGGGTCATAGCCGCCTGGCAAAGAAAATGGCCCCGCATTTCGGTCGACAATTTGCCGAAGTTTCTGGCCTTCGGCTTTATCACGGCTATCCATTTCGGCAGTTATATCGCCTCGCTAGCATTCACAACCATTGCCCACTCACTGACTATTGTGTACACCGCCCCGGTTTTTGTGGCTTTTTTTTCGTGGCTTTTTTTGAAGGAATCCCTTTCGGCCAGAAAATGGTTTGGAATACTCATTGTAGTGGCGGGTATTGGGGTATTGGCCGGTTTTGAGCCGACGATGACCACCGATATGCTCATCGGCGACGGGCTGGCCCTGGTTTCCGCTATTGCGTTCGGGTTGTATTCCGTGGCGGGCCGGTCGCAACGGGAGAAGTATCCCTTGCTGACCTACACTTTTTTTATATATTTGCTGGCCGCGCTGTGGATAGCCCCGGCGGCGATAGCCACGGCCACGCCAACCGGCTATGGATGGCGGCAGATTATCTCGCTGGTGGTTTTGGGTATTTTGCCGTTGGGGTTGGGACACACGCTTTACAACGCAGCTATTCGCCAAATGAACGCTACTTACGCCAACCTCATTGCCTCTCAAGAGGTAACGGGGGGCATTATTTTGGGGATAATATTTCTACACGAAATCCCCGGCCCCACCGCCATCACGGGCGTCCTCATCACACTTGGTGGAATCGTGACTGTCTTGCTATAATATCTGTGAACCTTGCTTGTATAGGGTCGTTCACCATTCAGCCGCCCAGGAGGCACCATGATTCATCATACATGTTTTAAATGCGGACGCCGCATGGAGTTGGACCCGATTATCGTTGGGCTGGAGCTGAAACAGCTAAAAGTGAAGAAGCCAAAATATTACCAGGCTCACTGCCCGGCCTGCAAGGCCGTAAACAAGGTATCTGTATCGCAAATGCAAAACGATATGGATGCCGTCCGGGAGGAAATTGAATCCGGACTGGTTGAGGTGCAAAAAGCGAAGGCCAAAATGAAGGCCGCCAAAAAGAAAGCCAAATAGCGCCACACTGCTGCGCCGGACTCAAAAAGGCTAAATTCCAGACCGGGAATTTGGCCTTTTTTGCACTTTAACCGATTTATCTGTACAAGTTTTGGGCTGCAATGTAATCGGCCACGGCCGCCGGCACAACCCCGGCTATCGACTGCTTGCGCTTGACCCCGGCCCGCACGGCTGTGGCCGAAATGGGGATGCCGGGCATCTCTACCCAAACAATGCGCTCCGGCAAAAGCGGCAACCGGCGGCTTAGGGCGGCTATATCCGGTTGATAGCCCGGCCGATGCGCAACCGCCAGCCGGCACAGGCTCAACAACTGTTGCGGAAGATGCCAATCCGGCAAATCGATGAGCGCGTCTGCGCCCGTCACAAAAAAACAATCGTCTTTTGAGGCCTGATGCGCTTGCCGCGCCAGGCGCACGGTGTCAACTGAATAATGCGGCCCCGGCCTTGCCACATCAATTAAAGACAACGCAAATTCCGGTCTATCGGCAATCGCCAAAGAAACCATCTGCACCCGATGCGCTATGGGGGTGATGCGCCGGCTGGTTTTGTGGGGCGGCTCACCTGCGGGCACAAACAAAATCCGCTGCAAATGCAAGGCGTGGAAAACCGTTTCGGCCACGGCCAGATGCCCGTTATGGACGGGGTCAAACGTGCCGCCCAACACCCCTACCCTCACCACATCCACTCCAGTTCCATATCGGCCAAAAAAACCGTATCGCCGGGTTCAACGCCCGCCGACTTCAGGGCATCCAACACGCCCATTTTTCCCAATTGCAAATGAGCGCGGTTCACGGCTTCGTCAATGTTCCAGTAGGTTTGGGCCACCAGTTGTTCAACGTCTGCGCCGGTCACGTAATAATTGCCGTCGGCCCGCTTTTCTACATGGAAGGGGGCTTCACCTGCCAGGGTAAAAACGGGCGTTTCAACCGCCACGACGGGGGTTGATTTGGGCAAAACAGCCAGTTTATCGGCCACAAGGCGCATCAAGTCCTGCACTCCATCTTGCGTCACCGCCGAAATAAACATCGCCGGGAAGTTCAAGGCCTGGGCCTGAGTCTGTATCGCTTGCCAATGTGCGGCGGCAAATGGCAAATCCTTTTTATTCAGAACGATAATTTGCGGTTTTTCGGCCAAAACCGGCTTGTACTGCCGCAATTCGGCCTGAATTTGCCCAAAATCGGCCAGTGAGTTTTGCGATGCGCCATCCAGCAAATGAATGAGCAGGCGGGTGCGCTCTACATGCCGCAAAAACCGATGCCCCAAGCCAATACCGGCGTGCGCGCCCTCAACCAGGCCCGGAATATCGGCCAGCACAAAATCCCGGTCATCCACCAGCACCATGCCCAAATTCGGCTGCAAGGTGGTGAAGGGGTAATCGGCAATTTTGGGCCTGGCCTTTGACACCGAAGCCAGCAG
>JAJRUC010000113.1 GCA_024278015.1 Chloroflexota bacterium | reverse complement strand
GGTATCGTAGCCGAACCAGCCCGCCTGCTGCACGCCGGACGCATTGCCCAGTTTATCCAGCGCTTGCAGATACAGGGTATGTTGCCCCTGCCCGGCGCTGCTCAAGGCAATGGTTTCGGCGGCGCTGCCGGTTGATTGCGCCGGCGGCGAAACATCCCAGCCCCATTTCAGCGCCTCCAGGCCGATACCGGGCGCGGGGTCTGCGGCGGCAAAGGCGATGCTTTGCTCCTGATTGTACCAGCGGCCCGGCGCGGGCATGGCGGTGATGCTTGTTTCCGGGGGAACGGTATCAATGTAAAAAACCTGCGGGGCCGACCAGTTGCTTTCCAGCATACCGTCGTGCGCTTTCACCTTCCAAACGTAGGTTCCATCGGCGGGGGCATCAACATTCCAGCGGGTGCGGTCTATCCAGCCGGAATATTTATGCCAGCCCGCATCATTTTCCAGGCTGACGTTAAATCGCCGTTCCGTCGAAGGGCCGTCGTCGGGGTCGCCTTCGTCCGTCCAGCGCAGGGTCAGGCTGTGTTCGGCCAGCCAGCCGTCGGCGGCGGGCTGGTTCAGCGAAGGGGGATTGGGCGGCTTGTTGGTTTCGTAGCGGTAGGGGTGCAGAATGTAACTTTTGTTGGCGGTGTCGTAACTGCTGTAAAAGGGATTGGCCGGGCAGGGGTCGTACCAGCTCAGGTCAGAGGCGGTAAACGCGCCCCCGCCGGAATTGCTTTCAACAAACGACAGGTGATTTTGACCGGCGTACAGCACCACCGATTCAACATCCGGGAAGGAGGAGAGCAGGTAGGGGTAATATTGCGCGGCGCACGCCCCCCAGGTGATGGCGTCGTTGGTGCAGCGGTCCAAATTGGCAATGGCGTCGCCGGTGCGGCGATAGCGCACCCACCAGGTGCAATTGCCGCACGGCGGAAAGGGGCAAGAGGCGTCGCCGGCGGTGTTGCACGGAAAGGGATTGTATTCCGGGTCAGCGTAACCGCAGCAGGTCGCTTCGGTAACGCCGTAGGCGGCGGGGGGCAATTCGCTGGACAGGGGCGTGGCCGACAGCCGGGCAATTGCCTGCGGCAGGGGGGCAAAGCTGTTGAACATAGCCTGAAAGAGGTCGAAATCGGGGGTCAGGCCGGCGTATTCAACTGCCACCATCCAGCCCTTTTGCCGAAACTGAACGCGGGCGTGCCAGGGGATGCCGGCATTTTCCATCGCCGGCCGGCCCGTCAAGTACACCGCCGGCCGGCCGGCCACCGCTGCACGCCGGGTGGATACGGTCAGGGCCGGGTCCAGACTCAACGGGGGCGGGTATTGCGCCAGCCACTGCCGGGGAGTCAGATTATCGGGATTTTGCCACAAATCAATAAACACAATCCGGCTGTCGGGGCCAAAAAACCCGATGCTGCGCCAAACCACGTCCGGCCCGTAAGCGGGCCGGCGGCCGGTGTTTTCTGCCACCAGCACAGGAACCCAGCCGGCGGGATAGCGGATGGTAAAGCCGATGGTATCATCGGTGAAAGAGCGCCAGGTACGGGTTTGGGCGTTGCCGGAGCGCGTAAAAAGGAGGCTTACCCCCACCAGCGCCGCCAGAATAATTGCCGGCCCGTACCGGGCGAAGCGGGTCATCGGTTATCCTCCGGCATGTTCTTCTTCATCGGAAGCGTCTGCGTCAGATTCAGGGACTTTGGCCGTTTTTTTGGCTGCCGGTTTCGCCGGTTTCGGCTTGGGCGGATTGTTCTTCCGCCAGCGTCGATAGCTCCAGCGCCCGATGAGCAGCAGAATTGCGCCCAAAACCAGCAGCGGCAAGCCGCAAACTGTCAGCCAAATTCCAACGTCGGCCAAATTGCGTAAAATATCAAGCAGCGTCTCCCAGGCATCGCGCGCCACCTTCAACGGCTTCCAGACATTCACAATTTCCGGCACAGGGTCTTCTTCGGGATACAATGTGACGGTGATGGTTGCCAGCGCGGCCTGGTTTTGCAGATAGCGCATCCGGCCTTCGATTTGCTCAATTTCGCCCCGCACCGTGGTCAGTTCCCGGTACACCTGCAACACATCATCGATTTTATTGCCGGCCTGTTGTTTTTCCAGTATTTGTTGCAGGGCTTGCTCGGTAAATTCCAGATTGGTTTTGCGGGCTTGCAAATCGACAAATTCCTCGGTCACATCCTGCGAATTGGTGTCCTCACTCAGCGCCCGAAGACCCAGTTCCCGCAATTTGAACAGGGTTTCCTGATAGCGCCGGGCATCAACGCGGATGGTGATTTCGCCGTACAGGTTATATTCAGAGCGATTAACGCTTGAAGATGAAACGTAGCCCCCCTGCCGGGCGGCCAGGTTGATAATTTGGTCTATGGTGGCAGGCACATCTTCCACCACCAGTTCCATCTTCCCCTGATAAATGATGATGCGTTGAGCAACGACATCGGCGGCGGTGTTCAGTTCCGTGACGCCCTCGCCGGCGGCAACGGCGTCATCGGCAGAGGTGGAGTCTGCGGCTCTCGATTCCCGGGCCGGGGCGGCAGCCGGGGCTTCCTGGCTTTTGAATGCCGGGGCCGCCGCGCCGCACCCAACCAGCCATATCGACAAAACAAGCAATACTATCGACAGCGCTCGTTTTTGAAAAAGTGGCGGAAAATTCATGGTTCCTCCTCCTGTAAAATGGTGAATTATCAATGGGCAATGGGCAATGGTGAACGATGATTGCGCTTCACGTTTCAAACGGCCCATCTATCGCACGGGCGCCAGATACAGCAATACGGCAAAATAGTGGCAAATGCTGCCGCCCAGCACAAATACGTGCCAAACAGTATGAGTATAGCGATATTTCTTCAGGGCGTAAAAAATAACGCCCACGGTGTAAACGGCCCCGCCCACGCCCAGCAAAATCAGCCCCCCCGGCGGAATATTGGCAACCATTTCTTTGAAGGCCACCACGCTCAACCAGCCCATCAGCACGTAGGCCAGCACCGATATTTTTTGAAAACGGTGGATGAACAACGCCTTGAAGCCGACGCCCAGGACGGCCAGCCCCCAAACGATAGCCAGCAGCGTCCAGCCCAGCACTCCCCGGATGCCGACCAGCAAAAACGGGGTGTACGTGCCGGCAATGAGCAAAAAAATGGAGGCATGGTCAATCACCCGAAAAACCCGCTTCACCCGTGGATACTGGAAGCTGTGATACAACGTTGAGGCCAGATAGAGGATGATGAGCGTGGCTCCGTAAATGCTGAAGCTGACAATTTGATAGACGTTGCCGTACAAAACCGCCAGGGCCACCAGCAGGGTCAGCCAGGCGATGCTTAACCCGGCGCCGATGCCGTGGGTAACGCTGTTGGCAATTTCCTCGCCCAGGGTATAAATTTTGGCCGACGTTTGGTCTTTCAACCGTTTTAATTTGGGGGGCATGGGTTCTTTTCCTTTCCGGTTATCAGCGGCAACAAAAAAACAACGCCACTATCTATGGAGATGATAACACTATTCAAGACGAAAACCAAGTTTATTTGGTTCCGGCCGGCAATTTTCAGCGAACAGGCGGGGGGCTATCGGGCGGCGTTGTGTTTTTTGTTTGCCAGCGTAAATTCCAGATTATCGCCGCGCTGCACGCAATGGGCGGGAATGTGGCCGGCGGCCAGTTCACCGACAATATCTGTGGCGTAATAAGGTGCGCCAAAGCTGCCGGGGTCGATGACAATGGCCGTAACTTTAACGCCCCGGCCGGCCAGGTGACGGGCCACAACCACCCATTCAACGCGCACAGAGGGGGTGATAATCATCAAGGTGGTGTTGCGATTAAAGCGCGTCCCTTCGGCCACCAACACCTGCTCCAGCGAAATTGTGCCGGTGGGATGCACCACGGCCAGAATTTCCAGCAGGCGGTCCTCCTGCCGCTTGCCCCGGTCACTTTGCACCATTTCGCAATGCGTGCCGCCGGGGTATGTCACCAGGCCGACGGTTCGGTCCTGGCGTAAAAAATGCCGGGTGATTGAAGCGGCAATCACCACGCTGTATTCTTCGGTGCTGGGGTCAATCTCCGGCAGTTGCCAGCCCTCCCAGGGCACTTCCGGCACAAAGAGTTCGGGCAGGGCGTTGTAATCAGGCCCGGTGTGGACGCTTCTTTCCATATCCAGCATAATCCACACATCGGCCATCGGGTCAAGTTCAAATTCCTTGACAATGAGCCGGTTGGCGCGGGCGGTGCTGGGCCAGTGGATGCGGTTGAAGCTGTCGCCGGGGACGTAATCTCTAATGCCGGACACGTTGGTGGTCACATAATGGGTGCGCCGGCGAATCGCTTCGCCGCCGGTAATCTCGCCAATCAGGGGATGGAAGTACGGCAGCGGCACGGTGCGCGGATAAACCACCAGGTTGGCGGTCAGGGGCAAATTTCGACGCAGGGTAAACAGGCCAAACGGGTCGCCGCTAATGAGGGTGAGCGGGCCAAGCTGAAAGCGCCCCCGGCGCAGGCACATGGTACGCACAATGCGCGTGTGGCGATGTTTGGCTCCCAGCCCGGAAACAACGTGGCCGGCCCGGTGGCCGGGCAGGGTAGAGTGGTCGCGCAGTTCCAGCCACAATTTGGGCAAAAAGCCGGTATTCCGCACCCGGAAGCGTTCTTCCATCATTTCGCCAACTTGCGAGCGCACGGCTTTGGTTTGGCGCGTAACAGTTACCCAATGCAGGTTCAGCCACGCCCACATAAACGACAGCACAAAGATGGCCGCCAGCATGTAAGACAGGCTGAAGAAGAGGGGGTCGGTGGTAATCAGGGCCACAAGGGTCACGCCGGCCCACAGCGAAAAAACGAAACTGGTTCGCCCCAAAAGTTGCATCGCTTCTCCCTAATGCCTGTGGAGGCGCGCGCCGGGCACCGGGATTGAAGCCAGAATTTGTTCAATGACCTCTACGGCATCCACATTTTTCATTCTGGCGGCGGGGCTGATAATCAATCGATGGGCCAAAGCCGGTTCGGCCAGCATTTTCACATCATCGGGGATAACGTAATCCCTTTCTTGCAGGGCGGCCAGGGCCTGCGCGGTTTTGTACAGGGCCAAACTGCCTCTGGGGCTGGCGCCCAGATACACATCGGGATGGCGGCGGGTGGCGGCGGTGACGGAAACGATGTAATTTTTCAGGTCATCGTCAACGTATACCGTTTTGACAACCTCCTGGATGTGTTGCAATTCCTGCTCGCTAATCACCTGAGAGATTCCGGCCAGAGGGTGCCGGTACTGCTGCGCGTTTAAAATGCCCACCTCTTCCGCTTTGGAGACATACCCCAATCGAATTCGCAACACAAAGCGGTCAAGTTGCGCCTCCGGCAGGGGGAAGGTGCCTTCGTATTCAATGGGGTTTTGGGTAGCCATCACCAAAAACGGCGAGGGCACTTTATGGGTAACGCCATCAACCGTCACCTGTCGCTCTTCCATCGCCTCCAGCAAGGCGCTTTGCGTTTTGGGGGTGGCCCGGTTTATCTCGTCAACCAGCACGGTTTGGGCAAAAACAGGCCCTTCCCGAAATTCAAATTCCTGCTCTTTCTGGTTAAAGACCGACACGCCGGTCACATCGCTGGGGAGCATATCCGGCGTAAACTGAATTCGTTTAAAGCTGCAACCAATTGATTTGGCAATGGCCCGGGCCAGCATGGTTTTGCCCACGCCGGGCACATCTTCAATTAACAGATGCCCTTGTACCAGCAAGGCCAG
>JAJRUC010000112.1 GCA_024278015.1 Chloroflexota bacterium | reverse complement strand
TCCAGTTGTAAAATCAGCCCGGCCAAGCCTTGTGCCAGCGTATCGTGCAACTCGCGGGCCATGCGCCGGCGTTCCTGGGCCAGGGTCAGGTCTTCAATCTGCACCGCATATTCCGCCAACTGACGGTGCGCCGTCTCCAACTCTTGCAACAACGCTTGCGCCTCGGCGCGGGCATCGGTCTGACGGGTGTAGAGCAACACATACACCAGCACAAACGCCAATATAGCCCCCAACCGAAGCAGCCACTCCAGCGACCAAACCCAATTGTCATCATACAGGTAAAAGCTCCCCAAACCCGTTAGCAGGTAAGTTAGCGCTACCCCAATTCCCAAACGAGAGAGACGCAAAACGCCAATCGCTTCGCCGATGAGGGCCATAAACAGGCCCAGCCTTAATCCGGCCAAAGGCGCCGGCAAGATAATCGCTCCGGCCAAAATGCCTTGAAGCGCAAAATAAACAATGGCGCTCCGGTTGCCGGTTATTTGAATTGGGCCAAACCAGTGCAACAGGGCATGGGTAATCATCAGGATGGTAAACACGCCCAACCAGAGCGGGCGGCGTAAAAGCGGAGCGCCATTAACGGCATACACATACATCCAGCCCAGCACAAGTAACACTATCAGAAAAAAGAGACGTTCATCGCCTGCCGGCGATTTCAGGTTGGCCGGTTGCACTCGCTTAATAAAATTACGGATATTCATATCCTTCATTATACGTCATAATTGCGTTCCATGCACTGTACCAACGGACACTGTCCGTTTGTCCATCCGGTTGGTCACCACATGGACGATGACGCATATCCAAAATACGGTTAAACTGAAGATAATTATGACAAACCCGATAATTATTTCCGCATTGAGTGAAAGGATTTAAAATGAAAAACGGATTAACCCTGATTTTGAAGCTGGTGGCGTTGACAATTATGTATATGATTATACAAATCGGCGCGGCGATGGTATTACCATCATCAATGCCGGCCCCCCCACCGGAAATGATGGCCTCTGTTATGGGCGCAAGCGTGGTGATTGCCGCCGTCAACACCCTGATTATCAGTTTGCTGATTTTGCAATCGCGCTGGTACGGGCTTAAGTTGATGCTGGCTGCGGGATGGGTGTTTGTGGGCGTGCAGTTTATCTTGTCCGCCATCGAAGCAGCTTACTACGGCCCGGCTATCGGGTTTCCGGTGTTCGGGGCATTTGAGATGGTGCGGGGCGGCTTTGTACTGACCGCAATTTTTGTGCCCCTGGCAGTGTGGATTTTGGGCAAAGCCCAACAACCGGAGCATATTGAATCGGGACGAACACTGGGCTTTTCAGCGCTGACCTGGCTGTGGAAACTGGCGTTACTGGCCGTGGTCTACTTCCTGCTCTATTGGGGGTTCGGTTTTTATGTAGCCTGGCAAAACCCCAGCCTGCGGGCGCTGTATAATTTCGGCGCAAACGAGCAGGTTTTCAACCCGGTCAATATGGTCCTGCTACAGATTTTCCGCTCGCTTGTATGGGCCGGGCTGGGCGTACCGGTCATCAAAATGATACGGGGGAATCGCTTGCAGGTGGGCGTAATTTTAGGGATTACCTTCTCTTTGCTAATGAGCATTGTGCTGATAATGCCGTACAACCCGTTTATGCCGGATGCCGGCGTGAGGTTATCGCACTTTCTGGAAATTACCGGCTCCAACTTCCTGTTTGGCCTGGCAATGACCACCATTGTACTGTGGCAATGGTCCCCACAGACAGCAGCAGAACCAAAAACGGCGGCGGCAAAGTAAAAGAAAAAAAACAGGACACGGGGTTCTACCCCCTCCCCGCTTCGCGTCCCCCGGCAGCGGGGGAGGCTTGTCCTCTGTCCGGGCCGAAGCCGGAACCAGGCACTCTACCCTCACCAATGCCAGGCCGCCGTCCGGCAACGGCTGGTACATCAACACTTCCGGCCGGGCTACATCCAGCGCCGGGTCTTCCAAAAGATCAGATTGATTTTGTTGTTTTTCCATCAATTTTGAATTTAGATGCGTTTGCCCTGGCGCAAAAGGCTATAACAAAACGCAATTTTGTGCTATACTGTAGCCAGGTGAGCCAAACCACTCTGTTGCAAATGAGGAGATTTTTGCAATGTCCCCTGTTTTGTCAGATACCCGCCCCGAAGCCGAGCGCGTGCAATTGATGTTGCTGCGTCAGGCTCCGGCTTGGCGCAAATTGGAAATGTTGGGGCAGCTCAACCGGGCGGCACGCACCCTGGCACTCAGTGGATTGCGGGAACGCCATCCGCAAGCAGACCTGCAAGAATTGCATCGCCGCCTGGCAGATTTATTGCTCGGTGAAACAATTGCCCTGCAAATCTATGGTCCGCTTGTTCCAATAGTACAAGATGAAACGTATGCTCGCTGAACCGCTGGCAGTCACCATCCAGGTAACAACGGTTCTGGATGAATTAGGCGCGCCGTATTTGGTGGGCGGCTCGCTGGCCGGCGCCATTCACGGGTTGGTGCGCACCACACAAGACGCCGATTTGGTTGTTGATATGCGCGATGAACACGCCCTCCCCTTCGCTAAAGCCGTGCAAGATGAATTTTATGTTGATATAAATGTGATCTATTCAGCCATTCGCCATCAAAGCAGTTTTAATATCATTCATCTAAGAACGATGTTCAAGGTGGACGTTTTCATAGCGAAACAACGGGCGTTCGATAAAAGTCAATTCAAGCGAAGAGTTGCCCGGAACATTACCCCTGACGCTTCACAATCAATTTATATTGCCACCGCAGAAGATACCATTCTGGCTAAACTGGAGTGGTACCGGTTGGGCGAAGAAGTTTCGGAGCGACAATGGCGAGATGTGTTGGGCATCATCAAAGTGCAGGATGCCCGGCTTGACGTAGCATATCTACAACGGTGGGCAGCCGAATTGGGCGTGGCGGATTTGCTGGAAAAAGCGCTGAATGACGCTCAATCACCCCGGCGATAGTTTTCCCCGGAAATTTCTCGAATTTGAAAATACATCAGCGCGGACGCCATCGTGCTGGATTACAGGAATCCGCAGGATTTGAATCTGACTGCCGAATGGTCAACTTCTTGTTTGCCGAAAACAGAAGTTGCCAAAGAAATTGCGAGCTGCTTACAACAAGGTGAGGAATTTTAGTTCTCCAAAACCGAAGGTTGCGGGTTCAATTCCTGCCGCCCCTGCCCACTAAAAAAGGCAACGATTGTTATATCGTTGCCTTTTTTGCTGCAAAAAAACCGTCACGCGCCAATTAACCCGGAAAGCAAGGTCAGCACAATTCCCCCGGCCATCACGCTCCCCAACTGGCCGGCCGTGTTGGCCCCCATAGCGTGCATCAGCAAAAAATTCTCGAAATCGTATTTTTGCCCCATGCGCTGCACAATCCGGGCCGACATGGGAAAGGCGCTGATGCCCGCCGCGCCGATAAGCGGATTGAATTTTTTGCCGGAAAGAACGTACATCAGCTTGCCGAAAAGGACTCCGCCCGCCGTATCCAGCACAAAAGCCAGCAAGCCCATCGCCATAATTAACAACGTATCAAAGCGAATGAAGCCCTCGCCGGTCATGGTGCTGCCGATAGTCAGCCCCAGAAAAATTGTGGCTACGTTGGCAATTTCGTTTTGCGCCGATTGGCTGAGCCGCTCCACCACGCCGGATTCTCGCATTAAATTGCCGAACATCAACGTGGCAATCAGCGGCGAAGCAATCGGCGCCAATAATGAAACGATAATTGTGACCACAATGGGAAACAACACCCGCGCGGTCTTCGATATTTCTTTTTGGGTGTAAGGCATTCTGACTTTGCGTTCCGCATCGGTGGTGAGCAGGCGCATCACCGGCGGCTGGATAATGGGCACCAGCGACATATAGCTGTAGGCCGCCACGGCGATGGGGCCAAGCAGGTGCGGGGCCAGCTTGCTGGAAACATAAATGGCGGTCGGGCCGTCGATGGCCCCGATAATGCCGATTGAGGCGGCCTCGTTCATCTGGAAGCCCAGGCTGAGGGCCAGCATCAACGTGCCGAAAATGCCGAATTGCCCGGCGGCCCCCAACAAGGCCATTTTGGGATTTTCCAGCAGCGGCCCAAAATCGGTCATAGCCCCAATACCAATGAAAATGAGCAGCGGAAACAGTTCGGTTTCGATGCCCGCCTTGTACATAATCCCCAGCAGGCCGTGTTCGCCGGCGATGCCGGTTAGGGGCAGGTTGGTTAAAATGGCCCCGAATCCGATGGGCAGCAACAAGACCGGCTCGTAATCTTTGGCGACGGCCAGGTAAATGAGTGCGCCGCCGATGCCTGTCATAATCAGCATCTTCCAGTCCAGTAAAAGCGGGGCTTGCAGCAAATCAAGTAATTGGCTGAATTCCATATTTATCTCACTTGAACGTAAACAGAACGTCGTTATGGGCTACGGTTTGGCCTTCAGTTACTTCTACAGTAGCGATGGCGCCGTCTTTGGGCGAGCGGATGGCGTTTTTCATTTTCATCGCCTCCAGGGTGCAAAGTTGCTGCCGAAACGCGACGGTATCGCCCGGTTTTACGGCAATGTCCAGAATATGGCCCGGCATAGGCGCTTTAACGGCGTTGACCATCGGCCCGGCCGGGCCAGAGGGTTCGCGCGTCGCTTTTTCCGGCGAGGCCGCCGAAGCGTCGGCGGGAACAACTTCAATATCGGCGGCAGAAATGTTTACCAGACAGGGCCGGCCGTTGACCAAAACCTTGATGGGCGAGCTGTTCAGGTCGCCTACTTCAACCGTATAGGATTTGCCGTTGACGGTCACTTTGACCCGACGGTTAGCCGGTAATTGCATATTAGTTTCTTCCTCCTGTGCGTGGGGGTAAAAATGGACGGCGCTGCGCCTGGCCTGTAAACCACCACGCGCCCCGCCCTTCTTCCAGGGCTGCGCCCAATTGGCCTTGCGAGCGGCTGTATTTTTGCAGGTGAGCCAGCGCCACGGTAATGGCGGCGACCACTTCTGCGTCGGTCTGTTCGCTGCGGTCTGCGGCGCCGGCCGGCGGCCCGGCTTCTTGCGCCGGGGCGGGCGCATCCGGGCGGGGGCGAAAAACTTCGCGTATCAGAAAAATGACTCCAATCAAAATACCCAGGCCGGTAAAGGTTAAGCCCAGGCCGGCCACACTTAATTGCAGGCCCTGCCGGATTAATTCAGACAAAATGACACCTCCGGGTGATTATAAGGGGATGTTGCCATGTTTTTTGGCGGGCAGTACAACGTGTTTGTCCCGAAGTAATTCCAGGGCGGCAATTAACCGGGGCCGTGTTTCCGCCGGAACAAGGATGTCGTCAATATGCCCGGCGGCGGCGGCGGCGTATGGTTTAGCGAATCTTTCCTTGAATTCGGCAATGAGCCGCGCTCTGTCTTCGTCCGAATTTTCGGCGGCCTTTAGCTGCTTGCGGTACAGCACGTTGACGGCCCCCTCTGCGCCCATCACGGCCAGTTCGGCGGTGGGCCAGGCAAAGACCAGGTCGGTGCGAATGAATTTGCTGGACATAACGATGTAGGCCCCGCCGTAGGCTTTGCGCGTCACCACGGCCAGTTTGGGAACCGTCGCTTCTGAATAGGCGTACACAATTTTGGCCCCGTGTCGAATGATGCCGCTGTGTTCCTGATTGACTCCCGGCAAAAAGCCCGGCGAATCGATAAAGGTGATTAATGGAATGTTGAAGGCGTCGCAAAACCGGATGAAGCGGGCAATTTTGTCTGAAGCGTCAATATCGATGACCCCGGCCAGGGTGAGGGGCTGCTGGGCCACAATGCCCACCACTTGCCCGTGCATACGGGCCAGGCCCACGATGGCGTTTTCAGCGAAATGTTCATGAACCTCCAGAAAACTGTCGCAGTCGATAACAGCCCGGATGACCGTTTTCATGTTGTAGGCTTCGCTGGAGTTGGTGGGTACCATAGTGTTTAGCGCCTCGTCCATGCGCCAGGGGGGGTCGGTGGGTTCAACAGCCGGGGGGGGTTCGGCGTTATTGGCCGGGAGATAACCGAGCAGGGCGCGGGTTAATGCCAGCGTGGCCGGTTCGTCATCGGCGGCAAAATGAGAGACGCCGCTGATGGCGCTGTGGGTCATCGCTCCGCCCAAAGTTTCCAGATCCACTTCTTCATGAGTGACGGTTTTTATTACGTCCGGCCCGGTGATGAACATATGGCTGGTGCCTTTGGTCATAATCACAAAATCGGTCAGGCCCGGCGAATAGACCGAGCCGCCGGCGCACGGCCCCAGCATGACGCTGATTTGGGGAATGACCCCGCTGGCCAGGGTATTGCGGTAAAAAAGTTCGGCATAAGCGGCCAGGCTGTAAACGCCTTCCTGAATACGCGCCCCCACCGAATCATTCAGCCCAATGACGGGCACGCCGGCCTCAAGAGCCATATCCATAATTTTGGCGACCTTTTGGCCCTGCACTTCAGAAAAAGAGCCGCCCAGCACGGTAAAATCCTGGGCGTACAGGCATACCCGACGGCCATTAATTTTTCCGAAGCCGGTGATTACGCTGTCGCCGGGATAACGTTTTTCGTCCATGCCGAAATGAGTATGGCGATGGACGATGTAGGGAGACACTTCCTGAAAACTGCCCTCATCCAGCAGTTGCCGGATGCGCTCGCGGGCCGAAAGTTTACCCTTGCCATGTTGGGTTTCGATGCGGGCCGGGCCGCCGCCCGCCCAGGTTTTGGCCCGCTCCGCTTCCAGTTCGTCCAATAAATCCTGATGGGGCGACGATGATTGCGTTTCTTTTTTCGTCATAAATTCTTCCTTGAAAATAACCCCCTCCCTGGCCCTCCCCCTCAAAGGGGGAGGCGAAGCGGTCGCGCCAGCGACGGGTGGGGGTAGACTAAATTTTCATTCTCGTTGCTGTCCCGCAGGGACTGTCTGACTCCCTTGAATACAGCTGCCGGGTGTCCGGTTTTTTGGCTTGTCGATGATTTCAGGATAAGTTGAGGTTGAAAACAACCGGATTCACGCTTTTTACCCCCTCCCCGGCCACCTGTGCCCTTCGGGTATCCCCCTCAAAGGGGGAGGGCCTTTCCCCCCTCACAGAGGGCGCGAAGCGGTTTCT
>JAJRUC010000111.1 GCA_024278015.1 Chloroflexota bacterium | reverse complement strand
CCTCAGTCCCTGATGAAGAAACCGCTTCGCGCCCTCAAGCGGGGGGAATTAGCTCCTCCCCCGACATCGGGGGACGCGAAGCGGGGAGGGGGTAAAACACCGTGATTTACCGCAACTGCGTCAGTCCTGATGAAGTTATTTTCGTAAACTATTATACCATGTTCCGGCTAAAACCCAATTTGCGCCTTCAATTTTGGCCGATATGCCGGGGATAACGCGGCGCGGCGGCAGATTGTCGGCGCGGCCACACTTTACGCCACAGCGAGGCGATATACAGCCGGGTTGCCTCCAGCATACCGCTAATTCTGGTGGCCGGTCTGGCCGCAGGCAAGATGAGGGCAACGGGTTGGGGATAAATAACCTGCACCGTCACTTCACCCAGCCAGTCGTAATATTCAACGCGGGTTTCCGGTTTGACGTTAAAGGTATGGCCGGCAAGTTGCCAGGCCGCTTCGGTGATGAGAATGTACGCTTCGGCCGGGACGCTGTTTTTCAGCAGGCGATGAATGAGGATAACGTCTTCGCCGGCCAGTTCTTCAAATTGCCTGATTTGCTTGAAAACGGCCTGCCCGGAATGAACAAACGCCTTCAATTCCAGCCGATGGATGTTGGTGCAGGCATCGCACGGGCAGCCCCCTTCGCCGTGAGTGATGAGCAATTGCTGTTTGCGCTTAAAAGCGTCAAAGAATCGCAGTACCTGCCCAAACACATCGGCGGCCACGGCAGACGGTTCGGCGGTGATTTCGGTGAACAGGAAGGCGGCATCCCCTTCCAGCTTGTTCAGTTGCAACGGGTATTCGGCGGCATCGATGACGGTCTCCAGCAATTCAGAGATAATTTCTTCGGCGTGAAGCGCGCTGGTGCGATGATAATTTATGAACCGGGTGTAGCCGCTAATATCTGCCATCACCAGCAGTACGGGTTTAATTTTCATGGTTGTATCCACTTCCAGTTATGATGCTAATTTCCGGCGAAGCGCGGCCTCAGCCAGTTTGGGATTGGCCTTGCCCCGGCTGTGACGCATAACCTGGCCCACCAAAAAACCGATGACTTTCTCCTTGCCCGCCCTGAATTGGGCCGCCGGGTCGGGGTTTTCGGCGATGACCTGCGTCACAATCTTTTCAATAGCGCCGCTATCGCTAATTTGCTTCAGCCCTTTGGCAGCCACAATCGCATCGGGTTGCGCCCCGAATTGCCACATCCCGGCCAGCACATCCTTGCCGGCCTGCCGATTAATTTTACCGGTTTCAACCAGGGCAATCAGGCGGGCGAAATCGGCGGGGGGAAATTTGATGTCGGCCACGGCAATGCCGCTTTCGTTTAACCGCCGAAAGATTTCGCCCGTCATCCAGTTGGCTGCGGCCCGCGCCGAAATGGTATCCGCCCCGGCGGCTACGGCGGCCTCAAAATATTCGGCCCGGTCCCGATGTTCGGTCAGCAGGGCGGCATCCTGGGCGGACAACTGCCACGTGGCGCGGTAGCGGGCGGCTTTGGCGGCGGGCAGTTCCGGCAGCGAATCCGCCAGTTCGTCAATCCGGACCGGGTCAAGGTTCAGGGGGGGTAAATCCGGCTCAGGAAAGTAGCGGTAATCGTGCGCGTCTTCTTTACTGCGTTGCACCACCGTGCGCCCCCGGGTTTCGTCCCAGCCCATTGTCACCTGTTCCACCTGTCCGCCGGCGTTCAGCGTTTCAGTTTGGCGGGCAATTTCCCAGGTGATGGCGTTGCGCACGGCCCGGAAGGAGTTGAGGTTTTTGACCTCTACTTTGGTGCCCCACACTTCAGAATCAACCGGCTTGAGCGAAAGGTTCACTTCGCAGCGCATGGCCCCTTTTTCCATGTCTCCGCTGGAAACGCCCAGGTAGCGCACAATTTGCCGCAGTTGCGACACGTAGGCGTAAGCCTCTGCCGCAGAACGGATGTCCGGTTCAGACACAATTTCCATCAAGGGCACGCCGGCGCGGTTCAAATCAACCAGCGAACCGCCCGAAACGTGGGTCAACTTGCCGGTGTCTTCTTCCAAATGGACGCGGGTAATGCCCACAGTCTTACCCGCCCCGGCAACGGTAATATCCAGCGCGCCGTCCGTGCAGAGGGGTAATTCGTATTGAGAAATCTGGTAGCCTTTGGGTAAATCGGGGTAAAAGTAGTTTTTGCGGGCAAAGACGTTGCGCCGGTGAATTCGGCAATTTAAAGCCAGGCCGGTTAGCGCAGTGTAGGCCACCGCCTGCCGGTTAATGACGGGCAGCGCGCCGGGCAACGCCAGGCAGGTGGGGCAGGTGTTGATATTGGGCGCGGCCCCAAAAAAACTGGCCGGGCAGGCGCAAAACATTTTGCTTTGCGTTTGCAGTTCAATGTGAACTTCCATTCCAATGATGGCTTCGTAAGTTGTCATTTTAGCCTTCCCGTCCTAAAATGGAAACTCATCAAAAGGGGCGCGTCCGCGATTGCAGGGGAATACCCCCGCGCCCCCCGGCCCGCCCCAACGTTTCGGGCAAACCAGTCGAGAGTCTGTCAGTATTATAATATTAAATCTTCAAAGGTGAAAAAAGGAGTTTCAACGGTAATGTCCGCAAACCCGTCTGAAGAAGTCAATCCCGGGGCCAGTTTTTTAGCCAGCGCCCAATCGGCGTTGAAAGACGCCGCCACCGCCCTGAACCTGGACCCCAATATTTACGCCATCCTCAAAACCAACGAGCGCTCGCTCATTGTCTCTGTGCCGGTAGAGATGGATGACGGCCACGTTGAGGTGTTTGAGGGCTATCGGGTGCAGCACACCGGCGCCAGAGGGCCGGGCAAGGGGGGCATTCGCTACCACCCGGCCGTCAGCCTGGAAGAGGTATCCGCGCTGGCCCAATTGATGACCTGGAAATGCGCCCTGGTTAATGTGCCGTTCAGCGGGGCGAAGGGGGGCGTTTCGGTGAACCCGCGCGAATTAAGCGTGAACGAACTGCGCCGCCTGACCCGCCGCTACACCTACGCCATCAGCCCCATCATCGGCCCCAGAACCGATATTCCCGCCCCGGATATGAACACCGATGAACGAACCATGGGCTGGATTACCGATACCTACACCATGCTCAAAGGGGAAAGCAGCGGCGAAATTGTGACCGGCAAGCCGGTTAATTTGGGCGGCAGCGTGGGCCGCATCAACGCCACCGGCCTGGGCGTTGCCATCTCTGCTGAACAGGCCCTGTTGCGGGCCGACCTCAATCCGCAGCAATGCGCGGCGGTCATCCAGGGATTTGGCAACGTGGGCACGTGGTCTGCCCGGCACATCAACGACCTGGGGGTCAGCATTGTTGCCGTCAGCGATATTAGCGGCGGATACTATAATCCCCAGGGCCTCAATATCGACGAAATGGTCGCTTACACCAAATCATCGCCCAGCCGCACCCTGGCAGGGTATGGCGCCCCCGGTTTGCAGCCAATCAGCAACGAAGACCTGCTCACCCTCAAATGCGATGTGCTGGTTCCGGCGGCTATGGAAAACCAAATTACCGGGGCCAACGCCGACAAAATTCAAGCCAAATTAATTGTAGAAGGGGCCAACGGCCCCACTACCCCCGCCGCCGATACAATTTTGCAACGGCGGGGCATTACTCTGGTGCCCGATATTTTAGCCAACGCCGGGGGGGTGGTGGTCAGCTATTTTGAATGGGTGCAGGGCCGCGAAGGCTTTTACTGGACGGCTGACGAAGTGCGCGAGCGACTGCATCGCTTTATGGAAGTGGCCTATCGGGATATGGCCGACTTTAGCCAGGAACGGGGCGTGTCCCTGCGCCAAAGCGCCATGATGCTGGCCGTTCAGCGGGTGGCCGACGCGCTGGAAATGCGAGGCGTTTTCCCGTAAATCAGCCTGGCCGACGAGTAATTAATGAAACGGCTTCCTGACAAAATTCGGGGCCGGGCGGCAAAAACCGGCTTCAAACCGTCGGCCCTCAAAAACAAACCCTTCGCTGCCGGATGAGCCGGAGCAGAGACAGCCTGCTCCGGCCGTTTGTCCCGTTCATTGTTCCGAACCCCAAACCAGAACAATGGTCGTCGAAGCGGGCGATGCCCTGTTTGCGACGGCCCAACCGCACAACAACGCTACCGTTCAGGCTATTGCGCAGGCCAACAACCTTGCCCCCACGGCCACCCTGTCGGGCCGGGCAATAGCGATTTTCGGACGGGCAGCTAAATTCGCCGGCCGCGCCCAAATTTATCCTGATACAACTTCACCGAGCGTAAAATTGCCTTGCGGGCGGCGTCAACATTCTCCCAGCCGACGGGCGTGGTGCGGCTGCCCTCCAAATCTTTGTAGACTTCAAAAAAGTGGGCCACTTCTTTCAAAAAATGCTGGGGAATATCGCTGATGTCTTTATAATCGCTAAAAATGGGGTCGTGGGCCGGCACGGCCAAAATCTTGTCGTCGGGGTCGCCTTTATCCAGCATCCTGAACAGGCCGATGGGCCGGGCCTCGATGACGCAACCGGAAAAGGTCGGCTCGTTGACCATAACCAGCACGTCCAGCGGGTCGCCGTCATCATAATGGGTGCGGGGAACAAGACCTTAATCGCCGGGATAATGGAGAGACGAATACAACACCCGGTCCAGTTTGATAACGCCCGGTTTTTTGCCGTATTCGTATTTATTGCGGGAGCCTTTGGGGATTTCTACCACGACGTAAATCAAATTGGGTGTATCCGGCCCGGTGTCAGGTTGGTGCCATAAATTAGCCATATCGTTGCAGTCCCTTCGCTAAAATTTTGTGGCTTTTGGGAGATGCGTAAAACGTGACGCATAATTTCACGCATCACGCAACCGTCCCCTGAATTCCCGTTGAGGCAATTTTGTTTCACCCGCCCGTTTTCTGTTTGCGCCGGGCGCTATGTTTCAACGTATACTTCATCCATAGCGGCGGTCAAATCCTGTAATTGTTGCACTTGTTCAGAGATTTCTTCCTGCAAACGGGTGGCGCGGCCGGTTGACTCTCCTTTGGTATCCAGCATCAACAATTGCGAATAGACCGTCCCCAGGGCCGACAGGGTGCGCTCCAGTTGCAGTTCGGCGCTGTCCATGGTGTTATCCAGCCCTTCCAGGTTGGCAAGCTGGCGTTCTCTGTCGGCGATGGTTTTTTCAATTTGCGTGCGCACGCGGGCATCGTCCTCTTCGGCCAGGCGGCGGCGCAACTGGTTGATGGTCTTCGGCACTGAAATCATGTCGCGGGCAATCAGCCGGTTTTCGGCGTAGGTATCCAGCCGTTGGGCAATGCGGTAGATGGCCTCCACCCAGTCAACCACTTCGTCGGTGGTGCGTTTCAGCCGGTCTCTTAAAACGCCTTCTTTGGCCCCGTTCACCGATTCTTCAATGCGGCGCAGGTATTCCAGGGCTTTGGCGGTTTTCGCTCTCATTTTCTTCGACTGGAGTTTCCGGGGGTGGAAATCGCGTTGGAAGATGGTGGCGACTGCTTTGGCATTAATAGCCGGATTTCGCATGGTCAAAACGCCGATGGCCGTTTCGATGGCGACGCCCAGCCCCGCAAAAGCCCACCAAACCTGGCGAAAGACAAAGGCCAATATCAGCATGGCGGCCACATTAATGGCGCTTTCCCAGCGAAAGAAGGCTTCCTGTAAAATGGCGTTTCGAGCGCGTTTTTCCAGTTTACGACGTACTTCAGACATGTTTTTGCTGCTTTATTCCTCGCCCAGCCCCAACCGGCGACGGCGTTCCGCAAGTTGGTCGTCAAGGCGAGATTTATCCAGCACTTCGTCCATGCGCGTATCCAGCCGGTCGGCGTAGGTTTCCATTTCAGCGTCGGCCCGGTCCAGCCGGGAACGGATAGCGTCGCCCACGCGGGCAATATCGCTATCGCCAATGCCTTGCAGGTCATCCAGCGAGCGAATGGTTTTGGCGGCAATTTCCTTCGATTTTGCCAGTTCCATCAGGGCCAGCAGGTGTTCGCGTTCCTGTTTAATGGCAACCAGTTTGGCCTCAAGTTTAAGTTTGGCATCGGCCAGTTTGTCGGCTTCCTTCTTTTGGGTTTCAAACTGTTCCCGGTACTGGTCGGCCATGCCGATTTTGGAATTGTATTTGCTTTGGGCGGCCATCGCCAGGTCTTCTTTGCCGGCGCCCAGCAGGCGGTCAATGTCGGCATCGAGTTGTTCGGCCTCTGCCTGGAAGATTTTCCATTTGCGCTCAAGGGTTTTAACCTGCCCGCGCACGGTAATGAGCGCGTCCTGCAAATCGTCCAGATTATCTTCGGCCTGACGAATATATTCATCCAGCACAGCCACCGAATTGGCTTTAAGGGCTTTATCGACCAGAGAATGTAAATTGGCCGAAATTAATGTTTGAACCTTTTTGAATAGAGATGCCATAAATTTTAGCTCCTTTCGTGCATACGTTGTGTTTTCAGCATAAGGCAAAAACGATTGTTTTGTTAGACACCGGGCTGACATTCACCCGATAATTTAGTGGCTTAACGCACTTGTAGCCGGTAGCCGCGCCCCCGGACGGTAAGCAGGAAATGCGGTTCGGACGGGGTGGGTTCTATTTTTTGGCGCAGGCGGCTGACCAGTTTTTCGATGCGGGCGTCATCGACTTCTTCGATGTAATCTTCGCCCCACACAGCTTCGACGATACGGTATTTATCGCAAATTTTATCGGCTTGCCCGTACAGCAGCAACAGCAGGCGGTATTCCAGATTGGTCAGCAGTTCGGTTTGTTTGCCGTTGACAAACACCTGCCCGGAATCCACATCGAGAAAGATGTCTTTTTGCGGTTTGGCCTGCACCAGGCGCTGCCGGCGGACAAAATCTTCAAACAGGCGGCCAAAAACGGCAAGCTGCCCATCATCTTTGGCGGTCAGGATGCCGCGTTGCAACAAAACGCGCCTGGCGCGAGTATCAATTTGCCCCAGCGTCATAAAATCGAACAGGGATGCCCGATTATCCGGCAACAGGCTGTGCCACAATTTTACACATTCGGTGCGCACATTGGGGTTATCGGCCAACTGACCCGACACCCGCCGAAAATCCCGGGCAACGCCATTGTGGGTGTTGTGAGCAAAAATCTGGCACACCAGTTGCAGCAACCCGGGATGCCCGCCCGATTGCTCGGTAATAAAGTGAATATCCTCGTCAGAAAAACGGGTGTCATTGGCGACGGTAAAATTCTTGATGGCTCGTTGCACATCCGCCTCTTCCAGAGCCTGAAGGAAATAGGTGTGATGGGTGAACAGTTCGGAAAATTCAGCGATTTCCGTCTCGTTCCGCCCGGAAGACAGCACGGCCCCCACGCTGACCACGTAAATTAAATTGCCGGGATATTTGTCTCTCAGGGCGCGCAAATTCAAAAAGACGCGGGCATCCAGTTGTTGAAACACTTCGTCAAATTCATCAAACAGGAAGACAACGCGCCGGGGCCACTGCTCGCACAGGGCAATGATGGCCTGATTAAAGCTGAGCGCGTTCTGAAATTCATCGGTGGGAGAAATTATCTGCTGGTACGCCTCTTCCAGCACCCCCAGCAGGGCGGGGTCGGCCTGATGCTGCCTTAAATTGGTCAGCACGGTGCGCAAAACCAGCTCGTAAAAGCCCTGGCCGGTCATTTGAAGCTGCAAATTAAAGTCAACATAAAAGAAAGAGGTGGTGTCTTCGTTGATGGACGCGCAAATTTCGGTCAGAAGATTGGGCGTTCTCAGTTGGCGCAACAGGTTGGATTTTCCGATATTGCTCACGCCCACGATGGCGCAACACTCGCAATCAACAATGCGTCCGGCCAGATAGGCCAAATCTCTTGCTCTGGTAAAGATTTTTGAATCTGCCGCTATCATAGCTTTCCCTGAAGATGGTTGAAGAGTGAACCATTTAATTATACCATAACTTGAGTTATATTCAATTACGGCAAATTATACAATCGGGCGGCGCGATGCGTCACCCGCGCCAGAGTGGGCACCCCGGTTAAACCCACTTTGCCCACCGAAAGGGAGGCGCAGGCGTTGGCAAACTGGGCGGCCTGCACGCAGTCTTTGGTTTGGTGATATTTGATAAAGAACGCGGCGGCGAAAATATCGCCCGCGCCGGTGGGGTCTACTTCCGGATTGGGTTCGACGGGTACGTGGATGACCTGCCCCTTGTGAAATATGCGGCAGCCTTCCGGCCCCAACGTTTCCACGCCCACTTTCACCGCGGTCAACAACTGCGTCAGGGCGGCTTTATCGCCGAACAAGTCGCTCAGGCTTAAAACCAGGGCGTCAATGTGGGGCAGCCAGCGGTCCAGTTCTTTGTGGGGGCGATAGATAACGTTGTGTTGCGCGTCTTTGCCGCGCAGCCAGCCCTG
>JAJRUC010000110.1 GCA_024278015.1 Chloroflexota bacterium | reverse complement strand
GGTCCATTTGCAGGCCCCAGACATCGTTTATCCAATCGGCGCCGGCTTCCAAAGCGGCCTGGGCCACATTGGCGCGATACGTATCTACCGAGATGGTGACATTAAGCGCGTTGCGGAGGGCCGAAACTACCGGCAACACCCGGCCCATTTCTTCTTCCGCCGAGACGGGCACGCTGCCGGGACGGGTGCTTTCGCCGCCGATGTCCAGAATATCCGCGCCGGCGGCCGCAAAGGCTTCGGCTTGCTGTACGGCGGCCCGCACCACATCGGTTTGGCTGAGCAGGCCGTCGCCGGAAAAGCTGTCGGGCGTGACGTTTAAAATGCCCATCACATAGGTGCGTTTTCCCCATTCAAAATTCATCGTTGTCATCCTCAAAGAGTGATTTTTCAAGCCGAACCACGTCTGAGGCATCCACCGCGTTGAGCAGGGCGGTTATCGACAGGCCGCTTTGCGGGTGGGTCAGGGTGGGGGCAATGTCGGCCAGGGGGGCCAGCACAAAGGCCCGGTCTGTCAGGCGCGGATGGGGGATGGTCAGACGGTCGGTATTCAAGACAAGGTCATCGTAAAAAAGAATGTCCAGGTCAATCAGCCGGGGACCCCAGCGGATGGCCTGTTGCCGGCCGAGGGTGGCTTCAACCTGTTTTAGCGCCTCCAGCAGGGGCAGGGGGGCCAGTGATGTGGTAGCACGCAGGCAAAGGTTCAAGAAATCTGGCTGATTGGCTACGCCCCAGGGTTTGGTTTTGCACAGGGGCGAGACGGCGTGAATGGTCATAAAATCGGACGATAACCGGATGGCGTTGCGCAGGTTTCGGCGGCGACGGCCCAGATTTGTGCCCAGGCTCAGGAATATTTGCGCGGCGGCAGATTGCGATTCCATAGATGCGTTATCGTTCAATGGTACAGGCGAGTAATTTTTGCGGCGGCAGAAACGCGGGTCAGGGTCACTACTCTCGCTCCAGAATGGCGTGGATTTCGGCGGCGGTGCGTTTTAAAGCGTATAGCGACAGTCCCATTTTGGCGCTGTTTTCTACCAGCAGGGCCACGGCGGCTTGCTTGCTGACCGGCACCACCAGCATGGCCCCTTCGCTGCCTTCCAGCATCAGGCGGCCCAGTTCGCCTTGCGCCAGGCGGGTCAGGGTTCGTTCTCCCAGGGCGATGAGCGTGGCCGCCATAGCCGCTACTTGCGGGCTGTTGATGGAGCCGTTGTTCATTCGGGCGGCTTCTGTCTGAGGGTCTGCCGTTGGAAAAGCGGCTATTACAAAGCCTTCTATACTCACGATAACCGCCCCTTTGATATGGGCGAGGCGGGCGCATAATTTTTCCAAAGCCGCTTCAAGTAATTCGGTGCGGTATATAATAGCCATTTGTTTCTCCGGTGGATGTGATGCCGGTAATTGGTTATTGGAGATTGACCGGCTGACAGACTCCAATCTTTAATCACGAATCTCCAATTATCATCATTATAACAAATCGCTCCCGGACAGGCAACAGGTGCCTGTTACCGGGCGCGGATTTCAGTTGCCCAGCTTTTGCCAGAAGGCGGTCAGCGAATCGAGCCAGTCGGTGTGGCCGCCGGTCAGTTCCTCCAGCCATTGCGGGGGAAACTGGCGGAGAGATTCAAAGTCGCGTTTGTATTCAAGCGGCTGCCGGCGGTACAGGTCGATGGCTTGCTGGTAAATGGCTATCAGGCCACGGGTCATATTTTCGGCGGAATAGCCTGTGGCCGTTTGACGCGCCCCCTCTGCCAGCAACCGGCGCAACGGCTCATTAGCCGACAGGCGCATCATAGCCTGGGCCAGGGCGGAAACATCGTCCGGGTTTTGCAGCAGCAGGCCGTTGTAGCCGTCAACGGTCACATCCCGATTACCCGGCGCGTCAACGGTCACTACCGGCAAGCCGGCGGCCATGCCTTCCAGCATCACCAGGCCCTGGGTTTCGCTGGTAGAGGCGAAGGCAAAGGCGTCGCCGGCGGCCAGATAATCGGGAACCTGCTCATAGGGCACGCTTCCGGCAAAGATAACCTGCGGGCTAATGTTCAGGTCGCTTGCCAGCGCCTCCAGCGTTTTGCGGCTGGCGCCGTCGCCCACTATCAGCAGCCGGGCGCGCGCGTACCGAGCCGCCACCTGAGCGAAAGCCTTCAGCAGAACATCGAACCGTTTCTCTACCGTTAAACGGGCCACCGACACAAACGTAAAGGTGTCTTCCAGCCTGTACCGCCGCCGAATTGGGGCCGGATTCAGCCGTTCCGCCCGGAATCGTTCCAGGTTGATGGGGCTGGACAACACGCTGAACCGGTCTTTTACACCCGGATACTGGCGGCTCAGTTGCGTTAAAATGCTTTGGGTAGGGGCAATAATTTTTACGCAGCGGGTTAAATACGTGCGCACCACTTCGCGGGTAAGCGCTTTAACAATATTCTGGTTGAAGGGAATGTAATGCGAATAATCTTCATATTGCGTATGATGGGTGAACACATGCGGCAAATTCAGGTTTCGGGCAAAGGCGATGGCTTCTTCGCCAATCAGGATGGGATGCTGGCTGTGAAGAACATCC
>JAJRUC010000005.1 GCA_024278015.1 Chloroflexota bacterium | reverse complement strand
CGGCGTGCCCATTCGGCAGGACCCGGATTTGGTGGCCTTGCTGGCTCAACTGGACGTGGGCCAGATTATTCCACCTGAACTGTATGCGGTGGTGGCAGAAGTGCTGGCCTTTGTGTACAAACTCAAGGGAACAACCATTTGAGGATGACCCCCTCCCTGCCCTCCCCCGGCCGGGGGAGGGATTATCTCCCCCTCTCCGAGGGGGGACCAAGGGGGGAGATAATCTGAATCGTCACTTTAACAGGACTGACGCAGTTGGAAAATCTACCCCCTCCCTGCCCTCCCCCGGCCGGGGGAGGGATTATCTCCCCCCTCTCGTGAGGGGAGATTGAATTGAAAGCCATTGCCGAGGGCGAGCAGGACGAAACTTCCCCCCTCGTGAGGGGGGATTGAGGGGGGTAAAATACCGCAACTGCGTAAGTCCTACTGTCACAACACGGAATTAAACTATACCGGCATTACCGGATAACCCTATGAAACGCACCCTCTTTTTAGTAATAACCCTGCTGCTGCTGACCACCCTGTTTGTGGCCGCCGCTCCGCCCGCCGCCGCCGACGGCCCCCTGCCCCTGAGCGCCTACCCGCGCCCCAAAAACGACAACGGCCTGGGCATTCACTGGCACACCGGCGTTTACGCCCAGGATGACGAAGTGACCGACTACTTTGTGGCCGAAGTGAAGGCGATGGGCATCAAATGGGTCAAGTTTTTGAACGACCGGACCGACGGCCGCCATTACGATTATTTGGTGGAACAATTGGTGGCAAACGATATTATGCCCGTTATGCGAATTTACGTTCAGTGCAACAAGCCGCTCAATCTGGCCTCGCTGGGCAAGCTGGTTGACCACTACGCGCCGATGGGCGTTTACTATTACGAACTTTACAACGAACCGGATATTCCGGGCCGCGACGGCGGCTGGTGCGATACCCCCACCCCCAACCCGGACTATCTGGCGAGCATTTGGGCGCCCGCCGCCCGCGAAATTCAGGCCCGTGGCGGCTACCCCTCGCTGCCTTCCATCTTTCCGGTGGGGAAGAATGTGCCCGGCTGGGAAAACAGCTTCTTTCAACAATTTTTGCGGGCCGTCAAAGACCAGGGCAACGCCCCCGTTCTGTATCGAAGCTGGGGCGCGGTGCATAATTACATGATTAATCACCCCCCGGATTATCCCCAGGATGAGGCCAACCTGACCGGACGGCCCCTGACCGCCGCCGAAATTCGGCAATATAATCTGGATGAACGCCAGGTTGAAGCCATCAATCGGGCGCGGAAAACCCAGTTTGAACCGGGCGGCTTTTTTTTGGGCAAAACCCCCACCGAAGATGTGACCCATTTCCGGCAATTTATTGCCTATCACGAGCAGTTCATCGATATTTTCGGCTTCGAAATCCCCCTCATCAGCACCGAAGGGGGGGCCACCGTCGGCTCTTGCGAAGACCCGCGCTACCCATGCGTGGATGAGCGCATGCAAACGGACTGGACGCTGGCCGCCTACGAATACATGCTCGATGACGCGCCCGACTACTATTTTGCGGCCACCACATGGCTCATTGCCCAAAAAGCGATGGACTATTTCGGCGGCACAGTGTGGGAAGACAACGCCTGGTATCACGACCGCAAAGGCAACCACCTGCCGATTGTGGAGGCCCTGAAAACCCACCCCCGCAAGGACGAACCCCGCCAAAACCAGAAGGCCGTCAACCACTGGCAGCCGCCGGCCACCCCCACCCCCACGCCGGTTGTCGCCCCCGCGCGGGCCATATCGCCCGGCGGCGCGTCATCACCCGCCCCGGCCCAAACCAATCCCCGTTCGCTGGCAAATTATCCGCGCCCCAAAAACGACAACGGGCGCGGCTTGCACTATGCGCCCACCATTCTGGGCCAGCCACCGGAGGTGGTAGACCGCTTCATTGCCGAACTGCAAGCGATGAACATCAAATGGGTTAAAATCATGCAGGGCGATATTCCCAAAGTGGAACACCAGTATCTGGTAGAGCAACTGGTGGCCCACAACATCGAACCCGTCATTCGGGTGTACAAACCGTACAACGACCCCTACCAAAATTTAACGCCGCTGGTTTCGCAGGCCGGCAAGCTGGGGGTACACTACTTTGAGCTTTATAACGAACCGAATATCGCCGGTTTTCCGGGCGGCTGGCGCAACGGCGAATCGATTAGCGTCAATCGTATGCTCGATTTGTGGATTCCCGCCGCCGAAGCCGTGCGTAAAGCGGGCGGTTATCCCGGCCTGCCGGCCCTGACCCCCGGCGGCAACTACGACGACATGGCCTTTTTAAGGGCCTTTCTGGACGGCCTGAAAACCGGAAACCGCACCGATGCCCTGCAAAACGCATGGCTGCCGTTGCACAACTATTTCCTCAACCACCCCTTCGATTACCCCACCGATGCCGTGAACCGGCTCAGCCCCCCCCTGACCCAGACCGAAATCGAGGCGCGGGGACTGTCTGATTACCACGTGACTACCATCAACAACGCCCGCGCCAGAGAGCGGCTCAGCGGCGACCACTATCGGACGGGGGCCACCATCCATCAGGATTCAAACGCCTTTAGAAAATTTGAGGCGTATGGTAAAATAGTATATGACCGTTTTGGCTACTATCTGCCCATCATCAGCACCGAAGGGGGGGCCATTGCGGGCGATTTTCAGGACCCGCGCTATCCGCCCGTTTCCGACGATGATGTGACCGCGTGGACGCTTCAGGCTTATCGGGCCATGCTCAATGATGTGCCGGCCTACTATTTTGCCTTTACACCCTGGCTGCTGGCTAACGCTTCCGGCGGGCATTGGGACCCCGCCTGGGAAGAGGCGGCCTGGTACAAACTTGACGGGACGACGTTGCCGGTGGTGACTGCCCTTAAAACCGACTCCCAACGCCGGCAAACCCGCAACTGGCGGGCGCAAATTTCGGCCCTGGAAGCCGCCATCTTCCCCGCCGCCACCGCAAGCCAATCTGTGGCCGCGCCACCGCAAGCCGCGCCGCGCCCGCCCGCCATGCCGGCCCTGACCGCCAAAATTATTTCCGCCAAAGGAAGCGGCCCAGGCTGGCAGGTAGCTTCGGCAGAATGGAAACAATCGACCACGCCCTACCCGCATATTTATCTGGATGTCCGCTCCGCTTCCGGGCGGCTGCTCAAAACCGAACAGTTGCGCGTCAGTTGGACGGGCGGCTGGACGCTGCTAATGCCGGGCGGCAGCCGCAGCCACACCGCCACCGTGCCCCTCTCCAATCCCGATGACGTGTATCGGGTGAGCATTGCCGGCGGCAGCGGGCAGGCCGTCCAGGCCAGAGGCAAGGCGGGCTATTCGCTTTACATTACGTTTGAACAAACGCAGAGCCAAAAATGATGCTAAAATATCGTCCCCTTTTCAGCCTGATAGTACTGATTAATTTGATATTCACTGCCGGATGCACGCTGGTCATCAGCACCAAACCGGAAACCGCGCCCCCTGCCGCCGCTTCCGGCGCGGCTGCGGCGGTAGTCGATTCGCCCACGCCGGAGCCGTCGGCCACGCCCGCCGCAACCGCAACCGGCACCCCCCGGCCCGCAACCCCCACCGCGAAACCCACCCAAACGCCCGGCCCGGCCCCGTCGGCCACGCCTATGCCCACCGATACGCCCAACCCCCT
>JAJRUC010000109.1 GCA_024278015.1 Chloroflexota bacterium | reverse complement strand
TTTATGCTGGTCCCCACCCAAACCGTCACCGAAAATATCCTGTTGGGCCTTGACGACCCCAAATTTAACCTGAACCTGCCCGTTTACGACCGGAAAATTCAGGATTTGGAAGACCAGTTTGGCTTGCAGGTAGACCCCACCGCCAAAATCTGGCAGCTTTCCGTGGGCGAACAACAGCGCGTCGAAATTTTGAAGATGCTGTATCGGGGTGCAGAAATTTTGATTATGGATGAGCCGACCGCCGTGCTGGCCCCGCAGGAAATTGAAGAATTGATGAACACCATGCGCTCGATGGTGGCGCAGGGGAAGTCTATTATCTTTATCAGCCACAAACTGCACGAGGTTTCTGCCGTGGCCGACCGGGTGACGGTGCTGCGAAAAGGCAAAGTTACCGCCGAAGGCATTGATGCCGCCGGGCTGACCCCCGCAAAACTGGCCCGGTTGATGGTGGGCCGCGAAGTTATCTTTTCTATCAAGAAAAAACCGCAAGAGGCGGGTGATGTGGTTTTGTCGGTTAAAGATATACACGCCCTGAACGATAAAGGCGTGCCGGCCTTGCGCGGCCTGTCGCTGGAGGTGCGCAGCGGCGAAATTCTGGGCATTGCCGGCGTGGCGGGCAACGGCCAAAGTGAACTGGCGGAATGTATTACCGGCCTCAGACTGTGCCGGGGCAGCGTACTGGTTTACGGCGAAGAAATTGCCAACCAACCGCCCATCAAAGCAATTCGACTGGGCGTGGCGTACATTCCGGGAGACAGAAGCAGAGTTGGCACCGCCCCGAATTTGAGTATCACCAAAAATACCATCATGAAAAACTATCGTTACGAACCAATCAGCCGGCGAGGGGCCATTAATATCCACAAGGCCCGCCGGTTTGCCCGCAAGCTCAAACAAAAATACGATATTCTGGCCCCGAATGTGCGGATTCCGGCGCGTAAACTCTCCGGCGGCAATTTGCAAAAAGTCATCCTGGCCCGTGAGATTTCCGCGCAACCAAAGTTGATGATTGCCGTTCAACCCACACGCGGCCTGGACGTGCGCGCCATCGAGGCCATCCAAACCTTGCTTCTTGAGCAGCGGGAAGCCGGCGCGGCAATTTTGCTCATCTCTGAAGAGTTGGAAGAACTCCTCTCTTTAAGCGACCGCATCGCCGTTATCTTCGACGGGCACATTATGGGTATTTTGCCGGCAGAAGGGGCCGATGTTCAGGAGATTGGGCAATTGATGACCGGCCATCAGGTCCATCATGTTCAACAAACTTAACGGCTTGACAAACGCAAAGACTGGTGCTGACTATGCCTTTTAGACTTGTTTTTGAAAAGAGAATTGAAGATGTCCCCCCCTGGTTTCCGTTAGTCACCTCTTTGGGTTCGGTGGCGCTGGCGTTTGTGGTAAGCGGTATCATCCTGAAGTTGATTGGGGGGCAGCCGCTGGTGGTGGCGCGATACTTTTATCAAGCTGCTTTCGGCAGTTGGGCCGTTTTTTCTGATACGCTGGTCAAAGCCACTCCCCTGATTTTGGTTGGTCTGGCCTGTACCGTTGCCTTCAAAATGAAGCTGTGGAACATCGGCGCGGAAGGGCAATTTTACGCCGGCGCATTTGCCGCCAGCCTGGTGGTTCTCATCCCCATCGTGCCGGCAGACAGCCCCAAATGGGTAACGCTGGGCGCAATGGCCGTAATGGGTATGATTGGCGGCGCGGTCTGGGGGTTCATCCCCGGTTATCTCAAGGCCCGCTTTCAGATTAACGAAATCATCAGCACCCTGATGCTGAACTACGTGGCTATTTTGTGGAACAACTTCTGGATTTTTGACAAATGGAGCGATGCCGGTTTTCAAATGACCCCCACTTTTCCCAAAACCGCCTGGCTGCCTCGGGTAACGGATTACGCCCGCCCCTACAAGAATTTCATGGAATCGGGGTCGTCGGCATTGACCGGCTTTTTAAAGAGCATCGGTCTGGAACGGATTTCCGGCATGACCTTGCATTTGGGCGTTGTCTTTGGTCTGGTGGCCGTGGTGGTGGTGTGGTGGGTGCTGTCTCGCAGCCGCTGGGGCTACGAAATTACCCTCACCGGCGATAACCCCCACGCCGCCGAATACGCCGGCATTAACATTGTGCGCAATGTAGTGCTGGTGATGATGGTTTCCGGGGCGTTGGCCGGCCTGGCCGGTATGTCGGAGATTACCGGCGTGGTGCATCGCCTGCAAGAGCGAATTTCGCCGGGCTACGGCTTTACCGGCATCATCATCGCCTGGTTAGCCAAGTTGAACCCCTTTGCCGTGGTGCCGGTGGCTATTTTGTTCGGCGCCCTGATTTTGGCCGGACGCGAGATTCAACCTTCCGGCCTGGCCAATATGTTGCAAGGCTTTATCCTGTTTATGATTATCAGCAGCGATGTGCTGACCCGGTATCGTATTCGCGTGGTATCAGCCGTGAGGAGAAGCGCATGAACCCAATCATTATTTTACACGCCGGGCTGGCAGCCGGTACCGTCCTGCTTTTTGCCACCATCGGCGAACTGTTGACCGAACGGAGTGGTATCCTGAACCTGGGCGTTGAAGGGATGAGGGGCGGATTTTGTCCGGTCAACCCTTCGCCGAAAACCAGCGCCAGGCCGGTGCCCAAAAAAGTTAGCGACAGGCCGCTGACCACCTGGTCGGCCTGAAAGTGAATGGTGACCAGGCCGTGGGCCAGGCC
>JAJRUC010000108.1 GCA_024278015.1 Chloroflexota bacterium | reverse complement strand
TGAACGCGGTTCTTTCCGGCGTAAAGAATATCAGAGAAGCCATTTCTGCCGCTCAGGATAAAATGGGCATGTTCGGGCAGCGAACCATCCTGTTTGTGGATGAGGTGCATCGGTTTAACAAAGCGCAGCAAGATGCTCTGCTGCCGCACGTTGAAAACGGGACGGTCATCCTCATCGGCGCCACCACCGAAAACCCCTACTTTGAGGTCAACAAGGCCCTGGTTTCCCGCTCCCGGATTTTTCAGCTTAATCCCTTAACCGATGCCGATTTGCGGGCCATTGCCCGCCAGGCGTTGGCCGATGAAGAACGCGGCTATGGCAAACTGGCCGTGTCCATCACCGCCGAGGCGTTGGCGCATTTGGTAAATGTAGCCAACGGCGATGCCAGAGGGGTGTTGAACGCCCTGGAACTGGCCGTCGAAACCACGCCGCCCGACGATGCCGGCCTGATAACCATCACCACCGATATTGCCGCCGAATCGATTCAACAGCGGGCTGTGCTGTACGACAAAGACGGCGACGCCCATTACGATGTCATTTCGGCCTTCATCAAAAGCGTGCGCGGCTCAGATGCCGATGCGGCCCTGTACTGGCTGGCGAAAATGGTCTACGCCGGTGAAGACCCCCGCTTCATCTTTCGGCGGATGGTTATTTTGGCCGCCGAAGATGTGGGCCTGGCCGACCCCCAGGCTTTGCAAGTGGTTATGGCGGCGGCGCAAGCCTTCGATTTTGTGGGTATGCCGGAGGGCCGCTTTCATTTGGCCCAGGCCTGCCTGTATCTGGCAACCTGCCCCAAAAGCAATTCGACACTGGCTTTTTTTGACGCTCTGGAAACCGTCAAACGCGAGCGCGAAGCGGCTGTGCCCAATCATCTGAAGGACAGAAACCGGGACGCCGCAGACCTGGGGCACGGCGCGGGCTATCTGTACCCGCACGCCTATCAGGACCATTGGGTGGCCCAGCAATATTTACCCGCTGCCTTGCAAGGCAAAACGTTTTACCAGCCCGGCCAACTGGGCTACGAGGCGACGATTCACACCCGGGTTGTGCGCCGCAGAGAGGCCCAACTGGCCGCCATGCTGGAGCCGGAAATTGATAACCCGTTGCTGTGGGCGGTTCAACATACCGCCCCCGGCCCAAAGGCCCAGAACCGGTGGCTGCAACGCACCCTGAGTACCGTGGGCGAGCAACTGGCCCGCCGGCGTGACCAGCTTTTTGCCCTGGCCGATGTGCAGCGTCACGAACTGGCGCTGGATTTGAACGCCGGAACCGGCCTGCTCACCTGGGAGGCGGTTCGACGGGCGCCGGTGGGCGGTGTGTGGGCGTTGGCCGCCACCCCGCAAGCCGCCGAGGCCCTGCGCCGGCAAGCGCAAAACCTGGAGACGTTGGCCCGGCCGGTGATACTGGTTGGAGAGGCGGATAATCTGAAAACGCTCATTGGGCAAGCAGAGGAAGGGCCGGCTATGTTCGATGTGATGCTGGGCCGCAATGTGTTGCTGCGCCATCCGCAAAAAGAAGCGGTTGTGGCGGCGTTGCGGCCCTGCCTTGCGGCGGGGGGGCGGGTGGTATTGCTGGAGACGATGCCCAAATTTACGCAACGCCTGTATCGACTGCTGGATATGAGCCAATTCCCGCCCGATTTGGCGGAGCAGGTGATTGCCGCCGAAGAGGCCATTTACGCCAACTCTGCCGACCCGATGGTCAATTGGGATGCGGAAACCTTGCGTCAAATTTTTATGGAAGCGGGATTTGAAGGGGTGAAAATTGTGGAAGAAGCCCAAACCACGGTTATGCATCTTCAGGCCGGGCATCTGCAACGCTGGTTCGATACGGAAAGCCGGGCCGAGCGGTTGACCTATGCCCGGCATTTGCGGCAATACCTTTCTGCCGAGGCCGTACAAACGGCGCAAAAAATAATGGAGCGCCAACTCATCAACACCACGGTTCAATGGCGCTCACGGCTGGCCTTTGTGGTGGCTCGGGTAACGTGACATGGCGGCGATTTGTCACTACGGGGAAAATTTGTTGTAGGGGCACGCTGCAGCGTGCCCCTACACCTTGCGAATATTTTCTGGCCCGGCGGTGTCCAGCGTGGCCCTGATTTTTTGCATCAACTCGTCCGAGGTGAAAGGCTTCTGCAAAAAAGCCGCATTTACCCCCAATATCCCCCGTTTGATAATGGCGTTATCGGTATAGCCGGACATATAGATAATTTTGGCCTGAGGGCGCATTGCCGCAAAAGTTTCTGCCAGGTCGCGGCCGGTCATCCCGCCCGGCATAATCACATCGGTCAGCAACAAATCGATGGGGGCGTTGTAGGTTTGGGCAATTGTCAGCGCTTCGGGGCCGTTTTGCGCCGTCAGAGTGGTGTAGCCGTAGGTTTTCAGGATGCTCTCCGCCAAATTCCGAACAGCGGTTTCGTCTTCCACCAGCAAAATTGTTTCTGCGCCGTGGTAATTCCGGCCTGTAATGGTCAATTGCGCCGGGTGCGCCGGCCCGTCCGGGCCGGCGGCAAATTGGGGCAAATAAATTTTGAAGGTTGTGCCTCGGCCCGGTTCGCTGTAAACCCGAATATGGCCCCGGCTTTGCCGGATGATGCCGTGTACGGTAGCCAGGCCCAGACCGGTCCCTTTTTGGGTCTCTTTGGTGGTAAAAAACGGCTCGAAAACATGTTCCAGCGTCTCCTGGTCTATGCCGGCGCCGGTATCGCTAACGGCCAGCAACACCCAGGGGCCGGGCGTCACGTCGGTGTGGCGTTGGGCGTAGTCTTCATCCAGACAGACGTTTTGGGTTTCAAGCAGTAACTGGCCCCCGGCGGGCATGGCGTCGCGGGCGTTGACGGCCAGGTTCATGATGACCTGCTCAAGTTGGCCGGGGTCGGCTTTAACGGCAGACAGGCCGGGGTCAAGGCTGGTTTGCAGTTCAATATCTTCACCGATAAGGCGTTTAAGCATCTTTTGCACATTGATGATGACTTTGTTCAGGTCAAGGCGTTCTGGTTGCAATATTTGTTTGCGGCTGAAGGCCAGCAATTGGCGCGTCAGCGCGGCGGCCCGTTCGCCGGCAATTTTGATTTCGGAGATAAAGCCGAAATTGGGATCTGTTTCATCCATTTTTAACAGAATTAAATCGCTGTAGCCGATGATGGCGGTGAGGATATTGTTAAAATCGTGAGCCACGCCTCCGGCCAGCCGCCCGACAGCCTCCATTTTTTGCGATTGGCGAAGCTGGTCTTCCAGCGTTTTGCGCTCGGTAATGTCGATGGCGCCGCCCATAATTCGCAGGACGCGCCCGTCTTTTTCGGCAACGGCCTTGCCCGTGCTGTGTATCCAGCGCATTTTGCCGTCGGGCAGATAAACGCGAAAATCGTTGCCCCCAATTTCGCCCGGATGCGCCAGACAGGCTTCAAAGGTTACGCGCAGGGCAGACTGGTCGTCCGGATAAACGTGGTTCAGGTAGCTGTCTATACTGGTGGGGATATGCTCCTTGCCAAAGCCGAACAAGGTGCGACAGCGTTCATCCCAGGTGAATTTCTCTGTTTCGGCGTGCCACTGCCACAAGCCGATGGTGGTGGCTTCCAGAGCCAGTTCAAGGGTAGCCTGATTCCGGCGCAGCGCTTCTTCAGCCTGCCGGCGTTCGGCAATTTCGTGGCGGAGTTTCTTGTTCCGGGTCGAAAGTTCGGCGGTTTTGGCCTGTACCTGGGCGCGCAAAAAAAGATTCAATCCGATGAACAGAGCCAGCAGAAGCAACGCGCCGCTGAAACCCCAAATCAGCCAGTCCGGCAGATACCATCGATTGCTGCCGTTGCCTTCCAGCCAGCGGCTGATGCTGCGATGATAGATGGAGTTGCCATCGTCTTTTTGCGCCTTGAGATGGGCATCGATGATGGCGAGCAAGTCCGGGTGCGCGCCTTTGGGGGCGGCAAAGCGCACTTCGATGGGGTTGAGGATGATGGGACTTTTTTCGATAGTGTAGCCGGCCTCAAATTGAGAGCCGTACAAACGGTTCACCAGCCCGGCATCAACGCTGTGTTCATCCAGCAATTTAAAAACATCGGCGTAGGTTTGGGCTTCAATGTAAACGGGCGATACGCCAAATCCGTTCAACAGTTCCTTGAGGTTGGTGTAATGAATATCGCCCGCCAAAACGGCGATGCGCTTGCCGTCCAGGTCTAAAAACGAGGAGAGGTCTTGCTTGCGCGGGCTGTAAACCTGCCCCCAGTTGGTGATGACGGTTTCTTGCGTAAAATCGTATTGCAAGGTCCGTTTTTCAGACCAGGCAATGGCCCCCAGCAGGTCAATTTTATGGGCGTCGAGCATTTGCAGGCAGGCGGCCCATTCGCAGAATACGTATTCCAGCGTCCAGCCCTCTTGTTTGGCGATGCCGGTCAGGATATCGACGAAGATGCCTTGCGGGCGGCCTGCTTCATCCCAAAAACCGAGCGGCTTGTTGTTGTAAATACCCACGCGAATGTGGGGCGAGGCGGTGGTGGCGCCGGTGGGCGGGCCATCGGCCCGGATTAATGCCGAGGCAAACTGTAGGCCGATGAGGGCCACCAGGAAGCTGCGAATGATTTTTGTTGTCATAAACCTAACCTGTACAAACAGATGTGGCAGGGAAAACCGCAATCTTTTCTATTTTACCAGTACCGGTTTGTGCGCCGGAACAGCCAGCAGGTCATATTCCATAGCGCCCGTCACCAGCACATTGACCATTTCTCCGGCGGGCAGGGCATCTTCAATAATCACGTAGCCGTCAATTTCGGGCGCGTCGCGGTAAGAGCGAGCCACGCTCACGCCATTGTCCACGCCTTCCACCAGCACGGGCAGCGTTTGGCCCACAAAAAACTGGTTGCGCTTCAGCGAAATGGGCTGCTGCCGGGCCATCAGCCGTTCCCAGCGTTCCTGTTGCAGGTCGGCGGGAATTTGATGCGGCAAATTAAAGGCCGGTGTGTCCGGTTCCGGCGAGAAGGTGAAAGCGCCCACCCGGTCAAACTGCACCGCCTCGATGAAATCGAGCAAGCCCTGAAATTCGGCTTCGGTTTCGCCGGGGTAGCCCACAATGAAGGTGGTGCGGAAGGCGGCTTGCGGCAGCAGGCGGCGATAATCTTCCACCCAGCGCAACAGCTTTTCCACATTGTGGGGGCGGCGCATACGTTTTAGCGTGTCCGGGTGGCCGTGTTGCAGGGGCATATCGATGTAGGGCAAAATTTGGGGATGGGCGGCCATCGCCTCCAGCAGCCGTTGGTCGGCGTGGCCGGGGTAGGCGTACATCAGCCGCAGCCAGTCAACTTCCGGCGCGGCGCGGACGATGTCGGCCAGCAGGGTGGGCAGGCCGGCCTGCTGGCCCCAATCGCGGCCATAGGCGGTAGTATCCTGGGCAATGATAATCAGTTCGTGTACGCCTTGCGCGGCCAGCCGTCGGGCTTCGGCCAGAATATGTTTGCGGGGGCGGCTGCGATTTTGCCCCTTGAAAGAGGGAATGGTGCAAAAGGCGCACGGCGCGGAACAGCCGTCGCTGATTTTTAAATAGGCGCTGCCGGAAACGGGCAGGGTATTGCGTTGCAAGGCAATGGTCTCGATGGGGGTGTCGCCGGTTTCCGGCAGGTGGTAAACCGGCCGGCGGCGGGCGTCGATGGTGTCTCGCAGGGATTGCACAAAGGGCACAATATCGGGCCATGAGCGCGTGCCGATGATGCCGTCCCGGCCGTTCACTTCGGCGCTGATTTGGCTGCCGAAGCGCTGGGCCATGCATCCGGCGGCAATGAGCAGTTGGCCGGGCCGCTTCATGGCGGCCAATTCCTGCAAGGCTCCCATCGATTCGTCTGTGGCGGCCTGTAAAAAGCCGCAGGTATTAACGATGAGTACATCGGCCTGGGCGGGGTCTGTGGTGGCGCGGTAGCGTTGTTCGGTCAGCAATTCGCTGATGCCTTCGGAATCAACGATATTTTTGGCGCAACCCAGCGTCAACAGATAAAATTGGGGAGAATTTCCCGGTTTTCGTCTTTTCATTATGCGATAATTGTACTCGAATTCACGGGGGCTTGCAATAAACATTGACGACTGTGCGCAAAGCGGGCATAATCAACGGAGACAATTTATCCTGCGCAATTCCGGATTCGACAAAGGCGCAAAATCTGAAAGTCCAATTCTTTGCCCCTGCCTGACCTTCCCCCTGAAAAGGGGAAGAAATGTCTCCTTCTTCAAAGAGGTGAGCAGATTTTCAATTACAATGAGGATTGCGACATGACAAAAACCCGTTACGGCCCTGTGGCGGTATTGCTCGGTCTGTGGTGGGCGTTGACGGCTTGCGCGTCGCCGGCCGTCGCTCCCAACCCGAATACGCTGCAAGCCGAACTTTCGGCGGCGTGGCGGCAGGCGCAGCGCGGACAATGGTCGCTGCAATGGGCGCAATCGCCCTTGCCCGGCCCCCTTGTGTTTGAAGCCTGGCTCACCGCAGCGGCCCGGCAGCAGCGCTTCGAGATTCTGGAGGCGGACGCGCCCGGTTGGGTGGGGCTGGTTTACATTAATGATGGGACAACCGCCATCTGGTTCAACCGGCTGGAAGACACGCCTCCTGCGCGCGGTCCCGCCGCCGGCCTGCCCTTTGCTCCGGTCAGCCACGCCTGGGCGCTCGTCGACGGTCTGCTGTCCGGGCAGCCGCAATCGGCCCAAACCGGCCGGTCTCGCGGCGACCCTGTGCAAAAAATCAGCCTGACCTACTCCGGCGGCCAAACCCTGACTGCCTGGCTTAATACCCAAACCGGCTTCGTTGTGCGCCTGGAAGTGACCGGCCCGGACATCGGCCTGACCCTGGCGGCCCGCTCGGTGGAGCCGCTGACCGCGCCGATGCCCGGCCTGTTCCGGATTCGCGCCGCCCCCTGATAATTGCTCTCTGAATTTGGACAAGTATAATTTACGCTGAGTTTAAACTCGAAACCTGAAACCCGAAACAGCCAACAGGAGGATATTGTGAATATTTTAGTCACCGGCGGGGCCGGATACATTGGCAGCGTGGTTGTTGAACAATTGGCGCAGGCCGGAGAAACGGTGGTGGTCTTTGATAATTTGTATCAGGGCCACAAACACGCCGTTCATCCCCAGGCTACCTTCATCCAGGGCGACCTGGCCAATCGGGCCGACATTGAGGCCGTGTTCAAGGCCCACGCCATTGAAGCGGTGATGCACTTTGCCTCGCACACCCTGGTCGGCGAATCGATGGCGAAGCCGTTTTTGTATCTGGGCGAAAACGTGACCAACGCCCTCAACCTGTTGCAAGCGGCGGTAGAAAACGGCGTGCGAAAATTCGTGTTGTCTTCCACAGCCAACCTCTTCGATGACCCGGAAAAAATCCCCATCGCCGCCACCGAGCGCATTGTGCCCGGCAGCCCCTACGGCGAATCAAAATTCATCATCGAACGATATTTGCACTGGCTGGACAAAATTTATGATTTTCGATTTGCGGCCCTGCGCTATTTTAACGCCGCCGGCGCCACCCCGGAACGGGGCGAAGACCATCACCCGGAATTGCACCTGATTCCCATTGTGCTGGAAGTGGCCCGTGGCAAGCGCGAAAAGCTCATTGTGTTTGGGGACGATTACGACACCCCCGACGGCACGTGTATTCGGGATTACGTGCATGTACTCGATCTGGCCCAGGCGCACATTCTGGCTCTGCACGCCCTGAACCGGGGCAGCCGAACCTATAACCTGGGCAACGGCAAAGGCTACAGCATTATGGAACTGGTGCAGACCGCCCGCGCAGTGACCGGCCGGCCCATCCCCGTTGAAATTGGCCCCCGCCGCCCCGGCGACCCCGATATTTTGATAGCCGACAGCGAGCGAATCAGGCAGGAATTGGGCTGGCAGCCGCAGTACCCCGGCCTGCGCAGCATCATCGAAAGCGCGTGGGCGTGGCACCAAAAATACCCCGACGGGTACGAAGGATAGACAAGGTATACCCTCCCCCTCCCCCCTTCCTTTAAAGGGAGGGGGGACTATTTCCTCCCCCTTTAAGGGGGAGGAGTAAGGAGGGGGTGAAAGATTATGAAAATCGCCATTAATGCCTGGTTTTATAACCAGATTAATACCGGCAGCGGCCAGTATCTGCGCTATTTGGTGCCGGCCTTAACCCGTATTGAGCCGAATCTGGAAATTGCGCTGGTGGCGCCGGACTTCGCCGTGCGAGAGGTCTCGCCGGCCTGGCCGGAGCAGGTTACGGTGCATCCGGCGGCCTGTGGGGCCGGGCCTTGGGGCAAGGTGCGCTTCGAGCAACTCCGGTTCCCCCAAATTGCCCGCCAACTGGGGGCCGATGTGGCCCACGTGCCGTACTGGGGCAGTGCGCTGCGGCCGCTGCTGCCCACCGTGGTCACTATCCACGACATCATTCCGATGGTGCTGCCCGAATACCGGGGCGGCGGGGCGGTGCGCTTGTACACCAGTCTGGTGGGCGCCTCGGCGGCCAATGCCGATTTGGCGCTGACCGATTCCAATGCCGGCCGCCGCGATGTGCTGGCCCGTCTGAACCTGCCGCCGGACCGGGTGCGGACGGTTTACCTGGCCCCCGCCCCGCACTTTGAGCCGGTTGAAGACTGGGCCGAAATTGAGGCCGTCAGCCAAAAATACAACCTGCCGGAAACCTTCGCCCTGTACATGGGCGGCTTAGATGTCCGAAAAAATTTGCGGGCGCTGCTGCACGCCTGGACCTTTGTGGCCGCCGGCCTGGGCGATGACCTGAAACTGGCGCTGGCCGGCAAACTGCCCGCCGCCGACACGCCCTTCTTCCCCGACCCGCTGAAAATTGCCCGCGACCTGGGCCTTGAACAACACATCGTCACCCCCGGCTGGATTGACGAAGCCGACAAACGGGCCTTGTACAGTGCCGCCCGGCTGTTTGTGTACCCCTCTCGCTACGAAGGTTTCGGCCTGCCGGTACTGGAAGCGATGGCTTGCGGCACGCCCGTAGTCACCACCAATGTCTCGTCGCTGCCGGAGCTGACCGGCTCTGCCGCTTTTGCCGTGGCCCCGGACGATACCCGCCACATGGCCGGCCCAATCATCGCCCTGACCATTCAGGAAGACACGTACAACGATTTGGCGAACCGGGGCTATCAGCAGGCGCAGCAATTTAGCTGGCAGCAAACGGCCCTGCAAACTTTGCAAGCGTACAAGGATGTGGCCCGTTGAACGTTTTAATGATTTCCAAGGCGTTGGTGGTGGGCGCGTACCAGAAAAAGCTGGAAGAAATTGCCCGCTTTAACGACATCAATCTGACGGTGGTGGTTCCCCCGGCGTGGGCCGGCAGCCGATTGGAAAAAATTTACACCGACGGCTATAATCTGCTGGTGGCGGACATCGCTTTTGACGGCAATTTTCACCTGCATTATTATCCCGCGCTCAAGCGTATTGTGGCCGATGTTGCGCCCGATGTGATGCACATTGATGAAGAGCCGTACAATTTCGCCACCTTCCACGCCATGCGGACGGCCCGAAAAGCCGGGGCCAAAACGGTGGTTTTTACCTGGCAAAATTTGCATCGTCGCTACCCGCCGCCCTTCAACCGGCTGGAAAAATACGTCCTTAACCGCGCCGACACCCTGATTGTGGGCAACGCCGAAGCCCAACAGGTGTGGCAGGCCAAAGGCGACAACGGCCCCATCGTCGAAATTCCGCAATTTGGCGTTGACCCCGCTATTTTTTACCGCCACCGGCGCG
>JAJRUC010000107.1 GCA_024278015.1 Chloroflexota bacterium | reverse complement strand
GAGCGAACTGGGCTATCGCAATGATGTCGATTTTGCCAACCCCACCGGCAGCGCCCCGCTGGTCTTTGCCGGTATTGTGGTGGGTACGGCCATCAGCAATGTGCTGGGCGGCTTTATTGGCGATGTGGCCGAGCGCGTTCACGCCGATTACGGGCGCACGGTCATCGGTCAGTTTTCGGTGTTTAGCGGCGTGCCGCTGACTTATATCCTTTTCAGCCGGGGGGCGCACCTGGAATTTTGGCAGTTGTTCGGCCTGGCTTTTTTCACCGCGCTGATGATTGGCTGGCCCGGCACCGGGGCCAAAGAGCCGATGATGGCCGCCGTCATTCCGCCGGAGTTGCGCAGCAGCGCCTTCAGCGTGGTCAAGGTCATCGAAGGGGGGCTTTCCGCCTTTGCCGGGCTGATTGCCGGTCAACTGGCCGACGCGCTGGGCCTGACCCAGGCTATGCTGTGGACCATTCCCTTTCCGTGGTTGATTTGCGGTTTTGTTTTTACCGCGTTTTACTTTACCTACCCCAAAGACCGCGATAAAATGCAGGTCGTTTTGCAGGCGCACCGGGAAAAACTCATCGGCGGCGCATAACGCCAAAATCAGAACTGCATAGCAGGGACAGACCAGTGTCTGTCTCTGCCGGGGTTATCTCAAAAGGACATTCATCTATGACAAAATTATCCAACACCCTGCGCGTAGCCATGCCTGCCTGGGAAATCGGGCGGGCGGAAACCGGCCTGGGGGCCAAAGTGGGCGGCCTGGGCGTGATTATGGAAGAATTACCGCCGGAACTGGTTAAAGCGGCGGCCCGGCAGAACATCAATCTGGAAGTGGAAATCCTTTCGCCCTGTTTTGCCTTTTACGATAAATCAAAACTGACCCGCACCGGCCTTACGTTTCCGGTCACGCTCGACGGCTACACCTTCGGGGTGGAGGTCTTTAAACACACCTTCCCCGACGGGCAAACCGTGGTTTATTTTTGGGATGAATGGCAACTCGGCTGGACAACGTCCACCGCCATTTACCCCACCGACCCGGTTATGGCCTATCGACTGTATGCGGCGCTGGCCCAGGCAATGGCCGGGTATATCAAACAGGGCAACTTTCAGACCGTCCACAGCCACGATTATCACGTGGGGCTGGTTCCCTTTTACCTGGGCGATGATTACCTGGCGAAGGTGCCGCATCATTTTACCATCCACAACGCCACCTATCAGGGCCTTGTGGCGGCGCATGGCCGGGGTTACGCCATGCTGAACGCCATCAACCTGCCCGGCGAAAGACTTTTCCACAAATATTTCGATTTTTTCGATAATCTGAATTTTATGAAGGCCGCCATGCTGAAAACGCACGAGACGGGGGGCAAAATTACCACCGTCAGCGGCGATATTGCCGGCACATGGGGCTATGCCGCCGAACTGCGCTGGAGCGCGGAAACGGTGCGGGCCAAAGCGCGGGCGCAAAAAGGGGGCGCGCCCGTCGGCGAGGTCTTTGTGCCCAACCGCCACCTGGATTTATTTGAAAAACTGCCCATCGCCGGTATCACCAACGGCCTCAGCGCCCGCAATCGGCCCGAAAATTTGCCCGAATTGCAGACGGAAACGCTGCAAACCCTGCAAGGCAAGCAGCCGTATGGCCGCCCCCTGTTCAACAATCCGCTGGTGCAAGAGGCGATGTTGGTCCGCGACCATAACTTCGATGTGAACCGCCTGCCGGTTAAATCTGAACTGAAGCGATTGCTGCATTTGGAAGCCTTTGGTAAAGAGCCGCACCATGACCCCATTTTGATTACGGCGGTGGGCCGGCTGGTGGCCCAAAAGAACCTGGGTCTGGTGGCCGACATCATTGAACGCACCCTGGCTTACGACCCCGGCACGCGGTTCATCATTCTGGCCTCTGCTCCGGCAGGCGACGCCGCCGGCAAGGCCGATGCAGCGGCCTTCTTCGACCTTGCGACCCGTCATTCCGGACGGATGTATTATAACAACACCTTCAACCTGCCCCTTTCTCGGCTTATTTTGGCGGGCGGCGATTTTACGCTCATTCCCTCCCGCTTCGAACCGTGCGGTCTGGTGGATTATGAGGCTTCGCTGCTGGGCACGCTGGTGATTGGCCGCTTGACCGGCGGGCTGGCAAAGGTAAATTCCTGCGCCTACCTGTACGACTGGCTCGACGTGAGCGACCGCGCCGGAGAGGCCGCCGCCTTCTTCGGCAAAATCAAAGAGGCCATCAATGTTTATCGCCACGATTCCGGCAGGCATTGGGCATTAATCAAAACGGCTATGTCGCTGGACGTCTCATGGGACAGGTCGGCGGGGCAGTACGTGCAGATGTATCGCTACGGGCTGCTGCTGAAGAAATGGCACTTGGAACGGCAAAAATTGCTCCACCGATTCACCAAATCGCTCAAGGATGACCGGGCGTTGTTCGCCGAATTTTTTATGCCGGCGGAAGAACCCTACGCCGATGATTTTGACTGGCAGTTGAAAGAGGCGTTGACCCGATGACCATTGCCCTGATTGTCCACGGCGGGGCGGGCAACATTGTCCCGGATTTGCATGCGGAATACATGGCCGGCTGTCGAGAGGCTGCCATCGCCGGGTTTGCCGCGCTGCAAAAAACCGACGACCCCCTTGAGGCGGTGGAGGCCGCCGTGGTGTTGATGGAAGATAACCCGGTGTTCGATGCGGGCATTGGGGCGCATCTGAACCGGGCGGGCCGCGTTGAACTGGATGCGGGTATTATGGATGGCGACACCCTGCAACTGGGCGCGTTGGTTGGGGTGGAACGGCTGCAAAATCCCATTCGGGTGGCCCGGCATTTGCTGGCCGATGGTGTGAACGTGCTGGCCGGGCCGGGCGCAGAAGCCTACGCCGCGCAAAACGGCTTTGTCCTGTGCAACCCCGAAAGCCTGATTGCGCCGGCGGAAGCGGCCCGCTGGCAACGGGCGGCGCAGCATTTTGTGGAACAAGGGGGCGCGCTCCCCGCCGCTGCCCCGCCGACGGGCACGGTCGGCGCGGTGGCT
>JAJRUC010000106.1 GCA_024278015.1 Chloroflexota bacterium | reverse complement strand
TCAGCAATCACCCATGCCGGAAATCCCTATTGACTTTGCGCGGCAAATTTCGGCCATCTTGCCCGCTCATATAGTTGAACCCCTCCTTGTCTCTGATTTTGAAACCGAAGCGCCGTGGAAAACATTAATAAATCGCTATCACGCGCCGGCCTTGTCTGCCCTGCTGCTCATCCCCCTGCGCACCGGCTCCGGGCGGGCGAGCGGCTTTTTGCTGCTGGGCTACACGCAATCCAGCCTTAATCTGACTTCGCAGCTAAAACTGGCTCAGGCCATCAACGCCCAGGTTAAAATTACGCTTAAAAACACCCTCCTGCTGCAAGATACGCAAGAATCCCTGCAAGAAAACCAGATTTTGCTGAACGCCAGCCGGGAATTGCTGGCCGCCGCAGACCTGAATCAGGTTTACGATACCGTCACTCAAACGTTCATCGCCGCCGGGGCCGACCGCTGCACGTTGGCAACCTACATAGACTTCGACCACAACAATCGCCCCACGCGCAGCAAGATTGCCGCCATCAAAGGCAAGCGTGATTTTCTGCAAAACAAAAATCTGTCGGTACAGGCCGGCAACACCTATGATTTAACCCAATATCCGCACCTGTCATCGGTAATGTCTACCAGAAACATACTGGTTATCAACGACATCCCCAACGACCCCCACCTGAACAACGTTGAACACTATTACCTCAGCCACATTGGGGCGCAGGCCATTGCCCTGTTGCCCCTGACCGGGCTTAGCGACCAGCAGAGGCTGGGCTATCTGTTTATTGAACGTCTGCGCCCGCTGGCCTTTACCGGCCGGGAGTTGAACCTGTTTCACACTATTGCCAATCAAACGGCCATTGCCATCGAAAACGCCTGTCAGGTCCGTCAAACGCAGCAACATGCCCGCCAAATTGAAACCGGGGCAGAAATCTCGAAGATTACCAGCACCATTCTGGAGCAGCACAATTTGATGGCGCAAGCGGTTAATTTGATAAAAACCGGCTTCGATTTTTATTACGTGGGCCTGTTTATGATTGACGCCCGGCGCGAATGGGCGGTGCTGCAAGCCGGCACCGGCTCTGAAGGCGACGCCCAGTTGAAGGCCGGCCACCGCCTGGCCCTTGATGACCATTCGATGATTGGCTGGTGCATCGGCCACCAAAAAGCCCGCATCGCCCTGGATGTGGGGCAAGACGCCGTCCGCTTTGTAAACCCGCACCTGCCCTTTACCCGCTCTGAAATGGCCCTGCCCCTGGTTAGCCGGGGGAACGTTATTGGCGCCCTCACGGTGCAGCACACCCAGCCGGCGGCCTTCAGCGAAGACGACATCACCGCGCTGCAAATTATGGCCGACCAGTTAGCCAACGCCATCGACAACACCCGCCAATACCAAACTGTGCAGCAAACCGCCCAGGAACTGAGCGCCCTGCTGGAAATTAACCGCGACCTCTCGGCCCGCACCAGCCTGAACGATTTGCTGAACCTGATTATCAACAAGGCCACAGATATTGCGCAAGGGGACCAGGGGGCCATTTTTCTGGTGGAAGATGAGGTGCTGATACCGCAAATTGTCACCGGCGAAGGCGCGGAAGAAATGATGACCATGCGCCTGAAAGTTGGCGAAGGGGTGAGCGGCACAGCGGCCAAAAATCGCCGGACAGTGGTCCGGCTTATCCTTTCAGAAGAGCAAATCGGCGTTGATGCGGCCCAGGTGCCGGATACCCCCCTGGAGCCTGAATCACTGGTAGCCGTCCCCATCCAGACCGAAACGGAATTAATTGGGGTGCTGCTTATCAGCCGGGTGCGCTACCTGGTTAAATTTACCGCCAGAGAAATCAACCTGCTGGAAGGGCTGGCCCTGCAAGCGGCCATCGCCGTAAAAAATGCCCAGATACTGGCCGCCGGCCGGCAAAGCCAGCAAGAGACAGAAATCCTCTACCAAACCACGCGCCGGCTGGCCGCCACCGAAACCACAACCGCCGCCGCCGATATTGCCGTCAACCAAGCCGCCCAATATCAGCTTGACCGGGTATTGGTGGGCCTGAAGGATAATCCGGACCAGCCCCTGAACGAACAGGTGAAGGTTATTGCCGCCTGGGACAGCGACGGCCACGAAAACGTGTATGTGGGCCTGCGCATAACGCCCGACGCCCTGCCCCTGCTTAAAACAGCCGGCCTTGAGCAACCCCTGGTCATCAACGATTTTAAATTGCACCCCCTGGTTGACAAGCAATCGTATGCTCAGGTTGTGCGACGGGGGGGCATGCAATCGGCGGCCGTTTATCCCCTGAAGATTGGGCGCAAACTGTTGGGCTGGCTTGTGGCCGAAAAGAAAACGCCTCACTTTTTTACCCCGGCCACCATCGCCCCCCTGCAAGCCATTGCCGACCAGTTGGGCATTACCCTTGACCGCATCCAGAAAACCGAATCGCTGATGGAAGCCGGCCAGCAATATCTGGGCATGGTTGATAACATTCCCGGCGCGGTCTATCGCAGCCCGGCAGACAACCCGTATCGGTTTGATTATATCAGCGACGACCTGGCAGACATTACCGGCTACCCGATTAAAGATTTTCTGGGGGCCGAAGGGCTTGAGTTCAGCCGGCTCATCCACCCCGAAGATTATGCCGCCGTAGAAGCCGCTTTGCAACACCAGTTAAGCCGGGGGCACACCTACCACCTGGAATACCGCATCATCCACAAAAACGGGCAGCCGCGCTTCATTTCCGAGCAAGGCCGGGCCACGTTTGACAAGGCCAACACCCTGCTTTATTACGACGGCATTATGTTCGATGTGACCGAGCGGGTGCAACTGGAACGGGCCGGCCAACGCCGGGCCACTCAACTGGAAGCCGTCGCTACCGTCGGCCAGCGGGCCTCCGGTATTCTTGACGTTAATCGTCTGCTCAACGAAACGGTGGAAATTATCTGTCAAAAATTTAATTTTTACTACGCCGCCATCTTTATGCTGGATGAAAACAAGGAATGGGCGGTGCTGCACGCCGGCTCCGGCGAAGCGGGCCGAAAGATGCTGGCCGAAAACCACCGGCTAAAACGGGATGAAGGCTCTATGGTAGGCTGGGCCACCTGCCACGCCGAACCACACATCGCTTTGGTGGCAAAAGAAGAGTCTCACCGCTTTGATAACCCGTATTTGCCCTTGACCCGCTCTGAAATTGCCCTGCCCCTTATTGTGCGCGGCGAAGTGATTGGGGCGCTCGATGTGCAAAGTATGGAAGAGAACGCCTTTTCCGGGGCCGATGTGACCACCTTCCAGCTTATGGCCGACCAGCTTGCCAACGCCATTGAAAACGCCACCCTGTTTGCCACCACCCAACGCAACTTGCAGCGCGTCAATTTGCTGTACCAAACCACACAATCCTTGCTGGGCGTTAATACCGAAGATGAGTTGTTTGCGGCCTTTGTGCAATCGCTGCAAGGGCTGGATGTCGATACCATCAGCGTGAACGTGTCCGGCGGGCCGCCGGAAAACCGGTATTTTGAGGTAAGAGAAACCTGGGCCAAAGAAGACACGCCAACTTTTACGCGGGGCACGCGCTTCTCCCCCGATACTTCAACCCTGTCGCAACTGTTTGCCGGCAACCAATCCGTCCTCATTCAGGACACGCGCACCGACCCCCGCCTGGATACCCCGTCGGGGCGGCAGGTGGCCCGGGACGGCGTGTACGCCCTGGTCGGTATTCCGCTGATAGTGCGCGGCCAAAACGCCGGGGTGGTGGTGATGACCTCCAAAAACCCGGCCCGCACCTTCACTGAAAACGAGTTGCGCTATTTTGAAAACCTGGTGCAGCAGCTATCCGTGGCCTGGCAGTTGCTGCAACTGGTCTCTTCGGTGGAACGCGGCTTCCGGCGAGAGCAGATTATCCGCCAAATCACGGCCAAAATTCACGCCGCCAGCAACATCGAAGATATTATGAAGGTGACAACCATAGAACTGAGCAAAGCGCTGGGCGCGGGCGGCGGCTTCATCAGATTAAAGCAAAAACAGCCCTCTGCCCCGCCTGCGGATAACGCCGTTAAGGGCCGGACGGAGAACGGTACTTCAAACGGCCGCCCGCCGCAGTGACGGAACGCATATTCTAGCCGCAAATTATTGTGAATTTGGCCGATATTTTCTTGCGTTATTAAATATCTCACAAGAGAGTCTATCAAGATGGAACAAATAAACCCCTGGAAAGATTTTGCCTCCCCCAAGCACTGGTTCGATACCAAACGCAGTTTGCGGCGCACCATGTTCTGGTCGCTGGTAGCCGTTATTTTTGTGCCGATGGTGCTGGTGGGCAGCGTGGTTACCTCTGTAAGCCTGAAAAGCAACACCAGTTTGGTTGAAAGCAAACTGGTTGCCGTCGCCATATTAAAAGAAGGCAGCATCAATCGCTGGCTGGACGGCGTGGCCGGACGGCTTACAGAACCGGGTACAATGGACATCGCCGTCCGCACGCTATACGAATTTGAACGCAGACCGGCGTTTGAAGAACATCTTGTCTCCCGCTTTAGACACGATGTTATGGCTATTCGGGGAACATCCAACGATTTTGAGCTGATTAATCTGCTGGACAAGGACGGTGTGGTAAAAGCCTCTACCGATGAAGCCGAAGTCGGCAAAATACATAAATCTGACCCTGTCTTTACAGAGGGGCTTAAAGCGCTGTACATTCAGCCCCTTTATTTTGATGAGACGACGCGGGCCGCCACGTTATTTATTTCTACCCCGGTTTACGATGCCGACGAAAATATTGCAGGGGTTTTAAGCGGCAAGGTAAGCCTGCATGTATTGCGCACCATTTTGCAGGAAGCAACCGGCCTGGGCGCCAAAAGCGAAACATATCTGGCCGCGCAAGACGGCAGCATTTTTGACCCGCTGCTGGCAATCCGGCCCGCCTCGCAATCGACAAGGGGTATTTCCGCCGGGTTCAACAATCAGGCGGGCACCACCCTGTACTTTAATTACGAAGGCGAGCCGGTGGTCGGCTCGTATCGGCCCATCGGCAAACTGGGGGCGGTGCTGCTGGCCGAACAGGAACGTGAAGAGGCGTTTGCTTCTATCAGACGAACCGCGTTTCTGTTGCTGCTGCTGACGGTGGTCATCGTTTCCGGGGCAATGTACCTGGGTTATTTGCTGACCAATCGCATTGTTACGCCCATCAAAGAGATGACGACCGCCGCCACAGAAATTGCCCAGGGGAACCTGCAAAAAACCATTGCCGTGGACCGGGAAGACGAAATCGGCCTGATGGCCTACGCCTTCAACAATATGACCGCCCAGCTCAAGGATTTAATCAACACCCTGGAGTTTCGCGTTAAAGAACGCACCGCCGCCCTGATGCACCGCGAAGCGCAACTGCAAACCGCCATCAAGGTTTCAAACGCGGCCGGCACCATTCTGGATAGCCAAACCCTGTTTGAGCAGGCTGTTAATTTAATTAAAGAGCAGTTTGATTTTTATTATGCAGGTCTCTTTCTGGTAGACGAAGCCGACGAATGGGCCGTGCTGAAAGCCGGCACCGGCGCAGCGGGCCGCCAACAGTTGGAAAATCATCACCGCCTGAAGATTGCCGGCGAATCGATGATTGGCTGGAGCATCGCCAACCGGCAAGCCAGAATCTCGGCAGACGTAGGCCAGGAAACCGTTCACTACGTCAACCCCCTCCTGCCCGAAACCCAATCTGAAATGGCTTTGCCGCTCATTAGCCGGGGCCGGGCGCTGGGCGCGCTCAGTATCCAAAGCGCAGAACGAAACGCTTTTTCCCAGGAAGATGTTGATGTGCTGCAAACCGTGGCCGACCAGATTGCCGCCGGCCTGCAAAACAGCGCCCTGTTTGCCGAAGTGCAAACCACCCGCACCCACTTTGAAGAACTTTATCAGTTGGGCAGCCGGCTGTTAATTGTTGAAAATTACGAGGCCATTTACCGGGCCTGTATGGATACCGTCAAAAGCATTAACCCCACCTGGGGCGTAATGATTGTTCAAAACCAGCCGACGCTCCGCCAAACCACGCTGGAAATTGTGGGCTTGTGGCGCAGCGAGACCGTATCCGACGCCACGCTATCAAAAGGAGACCGGTTTTCGGCCGCAGAGACGGACTTGCAAAACGCGCTTCAAGCCAACAAGATATTACACATTACCCATGTCAACACAGACCCGCGCCTGACCGACGCCTTCCGCGCTCAACTGGAAGCCGCCGGCATCGGCAGCGCCGTTGGCATCCCCGTTGGACGCGATACAAATTTATGGGGCGCCTTGTGGGCCGCGCACACCGCCCCCGTTGCCTTTGCCGATGAAGAAATTCACCTGCTGGAAGGTGTAGCCCAGCAAATGCTCATCAGCCTGGAGAATCACCTTCACCTTGAAGAAGCGCTTAACCGGGCCACCCAACTGGAGGCCGCCGCTGAAGTGGCTAAAAACACCACCACAGAAATAGACCTTTAAACCTTGCTGCCGAAGGTAGTGGCCCTCATTCAAGACAGCTTCGGCTACTACGCCACCTCCATCTTCCTGACAGACGAACCCGGTCAGTACGCCGTTCAGCAAGCCGCCGCCGGCGAAACGGTGGACATCCTTAACCGGAAGCCGCTCAAACTAGCGTTGAAAGAAGCCGGCCAGGTGACAACCACCATTACAACGGGTAAAGCCCAAATCATCTTCGATACCGCCCAAAGCGATACTGGTTTGAAAGATGCCCTTTTGCCCGGCACGTGTACCGAAATAACCCTGCCCCTGATTGCCGGCGGCCGGGTAATTGGCGCGTTGGATGTGCAAAGCAAAAAAGCAACCGATTTTCAATCCGGGGAAGAAGTGGTGTTGCAAACCATTACTGACCTGGTAGCCAACGCTATTTACGTGGCCCGCCTGTTTGAACGGGAAAGAAACGCCACCGCCGAAATTGAAAGCCTGCACCGGCGCTATTTACAGCAAGAATGGTCGGCCTTTTTGCAGCGCGCCGAAGACAGCAAAACGTCCTTCAGCAATTTGCCCGACGACTTGTCAACCACTATTGACGACTGGCTGGACGAGGCGCTATCCGAAGGACAAGCGCAGATAATTACCCGCCCCGCCGCCGGGCCGGCGGTATCGACAGCTGTGTTGCCCGCCGAAGTGGGCGTGGCCGCGCCTCTTATGCTCAGAGGGATGCCAATCGGGGCCATCAGCATTGCCGCTGAAGAGACTCGCCGCTGGTCTGACGACGATGCCGCCATTGTGGAAGCGGTGGCTACGCAGGCGGCCCTGGCCATTGAAAACGCCCGCCTGATTGAAGAAACGCAACGCTGGGCGGCAGAACTGCAAACCAGTTCCAACATCAGTCAATCTATCACCGCTACGCTGGATGAAAAAGAAATTATCGCCAAAAGTTTGCAACTCATCCAAACCAGCTTCCCATTCAAAACAACGGTCCTGAATTTACGCCCGGCCCTTGATGACCAGTCGTATGTCATTCAGTACCAAACCACTCTTGAATCTCCCCATACGCCGGTTACGCCGCGCCGGGTTGTCGTTGCGCCGCAATCGCTTACCGCAGCGGCCGTCAGCCGCCAAAAATCAGTGCTGCTGCAAGATAACGCCCGGCAGCCGCGCCTGCTGTTGCCCGCCAAACCGGATAACCTGCACTCCGGGTTGGCTATTCCGCTGGTTGTGCAGCAAAACGTCATCGGCGTGCTGGAGCTTTACTGCTACCGGCAAAACGCCTTCAGCCCCGATATCATCTCCGTCTTCGAGATTTTGGGCCTGCAACTGGCCGCCACCCTCAGCAATGCCCAGGCGTATCAGGAGCAAATTGAAACGGCAGAAAAGCTGAAAGAGGTTGACAAGCTCAAAACCCAGTTCCTGGCCAATATGTCTCATGAACTGCGCACTCCCCTCAATTCCATCATCGGCTTCTCGCGGGTTATTCTCAAAGGCATTGACGGACCATTGACCAAGCTGCAAAAAACCGACCTGACCTCCATTCACCAAAGCGGCAAGCACTTGCTGGATCTCATCAACAACATTCTGGACCTGGCCAAAATTGAAGCCGGGAAAATGGACATTAGTATTGATAACGTCGACCTGCCGGCGTTGATTCACGGTATCACCTCTACGGCCATCGGGCTGGTAAAAGACAAACATGTTGAAATTATTGAAAACATCCCCGATGACCTGCCCGTCATTGAAGGCGATGAAACCCGGCTGCGGCAGGTGTTGCTGAACCTTGTTTCCAATGCGGCCAAGTTCACCGAAGACGGGCAAATTATCATCAGCGCCCACCACGATGCCAATACCGTAAGCATCAGCGTGGCCGATACGGGCATTGGCATTGCCCCGGAAGACCAGGCCGGCATTTTTGACGAATTTACCCAGGTCGATGCTTCAACCACGCGCCGGGCGGGCGGCACCGGGCTGGGCCTGCCCATTACCAAAAAATTCGTCGAACTGCATCAAGGTCAACTTTCGGTAGAAAGCCATCTCAACAAAGGCGCAACCTTCACCCTTGTTTTGCCGCTCAGACAACATCAAGCCACCGAACCCCTGCCCCAAAGCCGGTTGCGCCCGGCCCGGCCGGCGGCCCCGGCAACTATTCTGGTGATAGACAGTGACCCGCGCATTACAGACTACTACAAACAGTACCTTGCCGGCCGAGCGTTTGATATTGTCCCATGGTCGCCGGCAGAATCGGCGGTAGAGACGGCCAAAACACTGCAACCTTATGCCATTTTGCTGGATATTTTGTTAAAAGACAAGGACGGCTGGCAAATTTTGACCGATTTGAAAACGAACCCGCATACAATGCACATGCCGGTTATCATTACCAGCGCAGTTGATGCCCAGGCCAGAGCCGAAGAAATTGGTGTGGCGGATTATTTACTGAAACCCATCATCAAACGAGACTTGCTGCAAGCCGTAAATCAACTGAAAAAACAGGAACACGTCAAGCGGGTTTTAATCATTGATGATAAAGCCGACGATATTTTGCTGGTGAAGCGTATTCTGGAAGCCAACAATTGTCAGGTGGTTGAGGCCACTAACGGGCTGGACGGACTGGAAATTATTTACACAAATCCGCCCGCGCTGATTATTTTAGACCTGACCATGCCGGAACTGGATGGTTTCGGCGTGTTGCGCTCGCTAAAAGACAATCCCGAAACCAACGCCATCCCCATCATCATTTTAACGGCCAAAGAGCTATCCCCGCCTGAAGAAGAAACGCTCGGCCGGCAGGCCAACGCTGTCCTGTTCAAGGGCATATTCACCGACACCGCCTTGATGCAATACGTTAATCAATTTTTGCAAAGAGAATCGGCGCGTTAAGCCTCACGGCCGATACACCTTTCCCGGAGGCTCCCTGTGTCAAAAAACATTACGCTCAAGTGTATCTATTGTGACCACCAAACCCCCTATCGGCTAAAAACCGGCAGTTGCCCCCATTGCGCCGAAGATTGGCTGGACCCGTTGTACAATCTGGACGAAGTGCAATTAATCTGGCAACGCGGGCTGAAACAGCGTCCCCAAACAATGTGGCGCTATTGGGAATTGTTGCCCTTGCTGGACAAAGCCAACATCGTCTCGATGGGCGAGGGTTGTACCCCGCTGTTGCCCCTGCACAATCTGGGGCTGATGATGGGCTATCCGCATCTGTATATCAAGGATGAGCGTCAGGGGCCAACCGGCTCTTTTAAAGACCGGCAGGCCGCGCTGGCCGTATCTGTTTTTAAAGAAAGCAATATTAAAGAGGTAGTAGTAGCCACCACCGGCAACGTCGGCATCTCTTATTCGGCCTACTCTGCCAGGGCGGGCATTAAACTGTGGGCCTTTTTAACCAGCACCGTGGTGCAAGATAAAATGCGGGAAGCAGCCCTGTACGGCACTGAGGTAATAAAGGTAACAGCCAGCTACGATAAAACCAAAGAAGTGGCTCAACAATTTGCCGAACACAAAGGCTTTTTTCTGGATAAAGGCGTAAAAAACATTGCCGCCAAAGAGAGCATGAAAACCGTCGCCTTGGAGATAGCCGAACAACTGGGCTGCCTGCTTCATCCCGACGGCCGAGGCAGTTTTGTTGCGCCGGACTGGTATGTGCAGGCTATCAGCGGCGGGCTGGGGCCGGTGGGCGTGTGGAAGGGTTTTTCGGAGCTAAAGCAAATGGGGCTGATAGCCAAAATGCCCAAACTGGCCTTGATTCAGGCCGAAGGCTGCGCCCCGATGGCCAACAGCTTCAAGGCCAATTTGCCCCAGGCCGTCAACGTGGCCGACCCGCAAACGCTCATCGCCACGGTAGCCACCGGCTCGCCGGGGGCGGTTTACCCGTATTTACGCAACATTATTCTTACCTACGGCGGCACGATGGAAGCCGTAGCCGACAGCGAATCCTTTCGGGCCATGCATGTGATGGCCCAAATGGAGGGTATTTCGATGGAACCGGCTGCCGGCGTAGCCTTCGCCGGGCTGTTCAAGCTCATCAACCGGCAAGTTATCAGGCCGGAAGAGACCGTCGTCGTCAACTGCTCCGGGCACACCTTCCCCGTAGAAAAGCACCTGCTGGGCGAGCGTCGCATCCAGGCCCTGCGCCCGGAAGCCGCCCTCTCGCCGGATACCAGCGAAGGCGTGCTGACTGCCCTCGACAACCTGGATGAGCGCGTCAAAAGTATCGCCATCATTGAAGACGACCCCGGCGCGGCCCGGCTGCTGCGCCGCATTTTGCAGGCCAAAGGCAACTACAACCTGCACGAAGCCTCGGACGGCGAGGCCGGGCTGGCCCTCATCAAGGAAACCCTGCCGGATCTGGTTTTGCTTGACCTGATGATGCCCAAACTGGACGGCTTTTCGTTGCTGGATATGCTGAAAGAAGATGAAGCGCTCAAAAATATTCCGGTTATTGTGGTCACGGCCAAAACATTAACGCCATATGACAAAAATCGATTATCTGGTAGAATAGAAGCGTTGTTGAAAAAAGGCGCATTCATGGAAGATGATTTACTGGAAGACATTCTGGACGCTCTTGAATAATTGGATAACTTTCCCATGAGACAATCTCAAAAAATCTTGTATGTCGAAGACGACCCCGGCAGCCAACTGCTGGTTTCCCGGCTGTTGACCGCCGAAGGATATGACGTTATTTTGGCCGGCAGCGGGCTGGAAGGTATTCGGGCGGCCCGGACAGAACGCCCCAGTCTTGTTTTAATGGACATTAATATGGGAGACCTGGACGGCTACGAAGTGACCACCCGCCTGCGGTCGATAGATTTTATGCAGAGTGTGCCCATCATTGCCCTGACCGCCAACGTCCTTAAAGGCGATAAGGAACGGGCCTTGATTGCCGGCTGCGACGGCTACCTCTCCAAACCCATCGACGTTGATGAATTTCCCGCCCAGATTGAGGCGTTTCTTAAAGGCCATAAAGAAATCATCCCCGAAGATAAAAAAGCCGGCTACCTGACCGAATACAATCGCCAGTTGGTGGAGCATCTGGAAAGCAAGGTCATCGCCTTGCAAGAGGCCAACCAGGCCCTGCAACAGCTCGAAAAAATGAAGTCTGATTTTATTGTGCTGGCCGCCCACGAATTAAGAACGCCGTTGACCACGGTTTACGGCTATGCCCGCCTGCTGCTGACCACAGAGGCCATCAAAAACGAAGATGACCCCGGCTCCGGCCAAATCAGGTACCTGTCCCAAAAAATATTCAACGCAACCAACCGGCTCAACGAAGTGGTCAACGATATTTTGAACATCGCCCACATTCAGGCCAATCGCATGGAATTGACGCTGACCCCCACCAGTCTGGAAAAAGTGGTCAACGCCGCCCTGCTCAGCCTGAATCCGCTGGAAAAAGGGCGCAATCTGATTATTGATACAGACCGCCCCCTGAGCGACCTGCCCCTGATAAAAGGCGACGAAGAACGGTTGCAGCAAGTATTCTGGAATTTACTCAGCAATGCCGTCAAATACACGCCCGATGGCGGCTCAATTACCATTGGGGGCTTTGTGCAGGGCGCTTATGTGATTTTGTACATCAAGGACGGCGGCATCGGTATTCCCAAAGCAGACCAGCCGAACATTTTCAGCAGCTTTTACGTTACCAGCGATACCGCTTATCACACCAGCAGCAAAGTCGATTTTATGGGGGGCGGTATGGGCATTGGCTTAAGCATTGTCAAAGGCATTGTTGACGCTCATCGGGGCAGAGTATGGGTTGAGAGCGACGGCATCAACGGGCTTGGCTCAACTTTTTTCGTCAAACTCCCCATTTCTCAGGATTGATATGGATTTTCCGCAGCCAATTATTCTGGCCTCTGCCTCTCCCAGACGGCAGGCTTTTTTGCAGACCCTGAACATCCCTTTCGCCGTTCACACTGCCGATATTGACGAAACCCCCCGGCCCAACGAAGCGCCCCGCGACCTGGTTCGGCGCTTGAGCCGCCAAAAAGTGGAGGCCGTGGCCGCACACTATCCGAAGGCGCTCGTCATTGGAGCCGACACCATTGTCGTGCTGGATGACGCTATTCTGGGCAAACCCGCTTCTCCCGCCGAAGCCCGACGTATGCTGCTGGCCCTGAAGGGCAAAAGCCACCATGTTTTCAGCGCAATTTCCGTCTGTTTTCCCCAACAAGGGCATATACGCACCGCCCTCAGCGATACCGTCGTCACCATGCGCCCCTACACCGGGGCGGAAATAGCGGCCTACATCGCCACCGGCGACTCGCTGGACAAGGCCGGGGCTTATGCCATTCAACACGCCGGATTCTCTCCGGTGGCCGCCATAGCCGGCTGTTACGCCGGGGTGATGGGTTTTCCGCTAAAAACGCTGCGGGAAATCTGGCCGGAGCTGAACCCGGCCCCCGCTTCAATGGCCCGGCAGTGCGCCGCATTTACCGGCCGGCCATGCTGCCTGACTCAAAAAATCGCTTGACAAGCGCCCTTCCCGTTTGTATAATGGTCTCAATCCAACACTTGGCATTGAAAGAGCCACGCAGCCGGAAACGCGGAAACAGAGAGGCGCCGGCCGCTGAAAAGCGCCCCCGTTTGGTTGCTGTCCACTCTGGAGCCTGCTTGACGATGAGTCAACCGGGGTGCGCCCGTTATCGCGCCAAAAGACCGAAGCCGGACTGTTTCAGACGGTCTCGGTGAAGAAAGGTGGCACCGTGAGACCTTCACCCTTTCCGGGGGGAAGGTCTTTTTTGTTCAAATTTCATTTTCTACCCAAAGGAGATTGTTTATGAGCCATATATTATCCGGCATTTTCCCGGCCATTATTACCCCCTTTAATGCTGAAGGCCAACTGGATACAATCGCCCTGACAGCAAACATCAAACGCTGGAACCAGTACGGCTTGCGCGGCTATGTGGCCTGCTGCTCTACCGGCGAAGCCCCCCTGCTGACCGACGATGAACGCGCTCAACTCATCCGCACCGTCAAACAAACCATGCTCGAAGGCATGACCCTGATTGCCGGCACAGGCCGGGAAAGCACCGCCCAAACCATCGAAGCCTGCCGGTCGGCGGCCAAAAACGGGGCCGATGCGGGGTTGGTCATTGCCCCCGGCTTCTTCAAAACGCTCATCACGCCGGAAGCCCTGCTGAAACACTACCGCGCCGTAGCCGAAGCCGCCCCCATCCCGATACTGGTTTACAATATGCCCGCCTTCACCGGCGTCACCATCCCTCCCGCTACCGTGCTGGCTTTGGCGGAACACCCCAATATCATCGGCATGAAAGACAGCTCCGGCAACGGCCCCTACCTGAACGCCGTCATCCGCCGCAAGCCCGCCGATTTTATTGTGCTGACCGGCAACGCGCCCACCCTGGCCCAGGCATTTCTTTCCGGCGCGGACGGGGCTGTTTTGGCCGTGGCGAATCTCATTCCGGAAATTTGCGTAGCCATGCATCGCGCCACCCAGGCCCAAAACTTTGCCGAATTGCAACGCTTGCACAAGCTGATGCAGCCCATCGCCCAGGTGGTGGGCGGCTCCTATGGCATCGGCGGGCTGAAACACGCCATGACCTTGCTGGGCTACGATGCCGGCCTCCCCCGGCCTCCCCTGCTGCCCGCCACCGCAGCCCAAACCGCAACCATCGAACAAACCCTGCAAGACGTCGGCTTGCCAAGATAACCGGCGCGCCCGAAACCTGAAACCTGCTTTCAAAGGAGGCACAATGCTTGCCCTGAATTTCATTCGCAAAAATACAAACCTGGTAAAACAGGCGTTAATTGACCTCAACACCGAAGCGCCCATCGACGAAATATTGGCCCTCGATGTTCGCCGCCGCAATATTCTGGCCGAAGTGGAAAGTTTGCGGGCGGAACGCAACGCCGGCTCAAAGGCCATCGGCGCCTTGATGCGCCAGGGCAACAAAGACCAGGCCGAAGCGCAAAAGAAACGCATGGGTGAACTTGGCGCCAAAATCGGCGCGTTAAACGAAACCTTAACCCGGATTGAAGCCGGTCTGAAGCAAAACCTGCTGCTGGTGCCGAATATGCCCCTGCCCGAAGTGCCCGTTGGCCCGGACGAAGCCGATAATGTGGTTCTACGCGAACACGGCCAAAAACCGGCCTTCAACTTTACGCCGAAACCCCACTGGGACATTGGCGAAGCCCTGGATATTATCGACTTTGAGCGCGGGGTCAAACTTTCCGGCAGCCGCTTTTACGTGCTGAAGGGGCCGGGCGCTCGCCTGCAACGCGCCCTTATCACCTGGATGCTGGATGTGCATACGCTGGAACACGGCTACACCGAAATTTATCCGCCCTTCATTGTGCGCGAACATTGTTTGGTTGGCACCGGCAACCTGCCCAAATTTGGCGAAAACCTGTATCACGACGCCGAAGAAGATTACTGGCTCATCCCCACCGCCGAAGTGCCCACCACCAACCTGTATCGGGAAGAAATTCTGGACGAAGCGCAACTGCCCATTTACCACGTGGCCTACACCCCCTGCTTCCGCCGCGAAAAGATGAGCGCGGGCCGCGATGTGCGCGGCATCAAACGCGGCCACCAGTTCGACAAGGTGGAAATGGTGAAGTTTGTCACCCCGGAAACGGGCCGTCGGGAACTGGACAACCTGCTTGATGACGCTGAAGATATTTGCCGCCGGCTGGAACTGCCCTACCGGATTGTGCAAATGTGTACCGGCGACCTCAGCTTTGTATCGGCCATCAAATTCGACATTGAATTGTGGGCCGCAGGTTGCCGGGACTGGCTGGAGGTCAGCTCGTGCGCTCTCTTCACCGATTTTCAGGCCCGGCGGGCCAACATCCGCTATCGCCCCGCCGACGGCGGCAAACCGCGCCATGTGTACACTCTCAACGGCTCCGGGCTGGCTTTGCCCCGGCTGATGATTGCCGTTTTGGAAAACTACCAGCAGGCCGACGGCAGCGTCATCGTACCGGAAGCAATACGGCCCTACATGGGGGGCGTGGACGTTATCAAATAACCGGCAATTCCGTGGGGGTCGGCGTGAATCGCCCCCCGCTTTACATTGCTTATTCCCCGAACCTATGGTATAGTGCCGACATCGTCAGTAAACAAAAAAGGAGTCCCTGTGTCGAGTAGATATGTACTGGTCATTGGCGCGGCAGGCATCGATACCAAAGGCTACGCCCTGGCCCCCTTGCAGGCCCAAACCAGCAACCCCGGCAAAATTAAAAGCAGTTCCGGCGGGGTAGCCCGCAACATTGCCGAAAACCTGGCCCGCCTGGGCGAAGATGTCTGCCTGCTGTCTGCCGTGGGAGAAGACGCCTCCGGCCGGCGCATCCTTAGCCGGCTGGCAGAGGCGGGCGTTGACACCAGCCGGCTGCTTGTCTCAAGTGAATATCGCACCGCTTCATACATTGCCCTGTACGATGAACACAAATCGCTCATCCACTCCATAGACGATATGAGCGCCCTGGCCGGCATCAGCCCCCAATTAATCTATCGCCAACGGGGACTCATTCACAAGGCCGCCATGGTGGGTATCGACAGCAACCTCTCGGTGGCGGTCATCAAATCGATTGTAAAGCAGGCCGCCGCCAAAAACGTGCCCGTGGCAGCCGACCCCACCTCGACGACGCTGGCCGAAAAGCTCATTCCCTGGCTGAAAAATTTGTTTATGATAACCCCCAACGCCGCCGAAGCCGAAGTTTTGTGCGGTCAACGGGTTAAAACCCAGGGCCAGGCCGTTAAAGCGGCCAAAAAACTGGTGAATATGGGCGTAGAAATGGCCGTCATCACCCTGGCTGAAAAGGGCGTGGTTTACGCCACCACCGATACCAACGGCCATATTCCCGCCTTAAGCGCCAACGTGGTCGACATCACCGGCGCGTCCGACGCCATGAGCGCGGCCATTATGTTCGGCCTGCTGAACGACTTTCCCCTGGACGAAGCTGTTCGGCTGGGAGCGGGGGCCGCTTTTTTAACCCTGCAAACGGAAGACAGCGTAGTTAAAAATTTAAGCCTGGATAGCCTGTACGATATTTAACGCCCCCCAAGAGTGCCGCCTGTGACAGACTGGCTTGCCGTAATTATCTCGTTCATCTATGTATTTGCCTCGCTGAGTGCCGCCGAATGGCTGCGGAACCGGCTGCATCGTCCCCCCGCCTTCACCCGCAAATTTGTGCATATTGCCGTGGGAATGTGGTCGGTGGGCACGGTTTTGTTGTTTCAAAGCCGCTGGTGGGCTGTTATTCCCCCGGCCGTATTTATTATCCTCAATTATATCTCGTACCGTCAGGACGTATTCAAAGCCATAGAAAGCGAAGATAAATCAAATATGGGGACGGTCTATTTCCCGATGGCCTTTTGCGTCATCCTGCTGGTATTTTGGGGCAATCCGGGCCGGTTGGTGGCCGCGCTGATGCCCCTTACCTGGGGCGATGCCATGGCCGCCGTGTTGGGCAAGCAATACGGCCACCTGAAGTACACCGTTTTGGGGCACACCCGCTCAATTGAGGGGTCTGTCTCGATGGCCCTGTTTAGTTTCGGGAGCGTATTTTTGGCCCTGTGGCTGCTGCCGTCGGGGCTGGGCATTGGCCTGGCGCTGGGATACGCGCTTGTGGTTTCGGCGGCGGCCACGCTGGTTGAGGCTGTCTCTCCCTGGGGCATTGATAACCTGACCATTCCGGCCGTTTCCGGGCTGCTATTATTGTTGGCATAAAAGGAGGAAATTATGACTACGGAGACTCGCGGTTTGTATTTTGAGGAATTTTCGCTGGGGCAAAAAATCAAAACCCCGTCCCGCACCATCACCGAGACTGATGTGGTGAACTTTGCCGGCCTGTCCGGCGACTACAACGCCCTGCACACCGATGCGGTTTTTGCCCAGGCCACCCCTTACGGGCAGCGCATTGCCCACGGAGTGCTGGTCCTTTCCATTGCCACCGGCCTGGCCGCCCGGCACGGGTTCATCGAAGGCACGGCGCTGGCCTTTCGGGAATTAAGCTGGAAGTTCAACGCGCCCGTTTTTATCGGCGATACCATTTATATGGAAGCGACGGTTTCTGCCTTAAAGCCCATCGCCCGCCTGGGCGGGGGGATGGTTATCCTCTCGGCCGTAATGTTTAACCAGCGCCATGAAGCCGTGCAAAAAGGGGAATGGCGGGTGCTGATGAAAAGCAAACCCGCCGCCGAATAGCGGTTTGCGCCCCCCTACCGCGTCACCACAAAGGCAATCCAGTCGCCGTCCACATGCCGGGCTTGAATACGCAGACCGTGTTCGGCCAGGCAAGCCCGCACAGACGGTTCCTGCTCAACGATAATGCCCGAAAGGACAAGCCGGCCTGTTTCAGACAGGACGGCTTTTAAATTGGGCATTATCTCAATCAAAATATTCGATAAAATATTGGCGACCACCAGCGACCACTGCCGCCCGCCGGCCGCCGCTGCCGAGCCGACGGCGGTTTGAATGGCCGGCAGCCCGTTCAGGGCAAAGTTTTCGCGGGCCACGCGCACAGCCACGTCATCCACATCGACGGCCAGCACGGGCGCGGCCCCCAGTTTGGCGGCGGCAATTGACAAAATACCGGACCCCGTACCCACGTCGAACATGTCAACGCCGGCCAGGGGCACAGACTGCAAAATTTCCAGACACAATTTGGTGGTTGGGTGCAAACCGCTGCCGAAGGCCATG
>JAJRUC010000105.1 GCA_024278015.1 Chloroflexota bacterium | reverse complement strand
TGGTGGTCACGCTCATCGTTTTTTTCCCCATGCTGGTCAACACTATCATCGGCATCCGGTCTGTGGACCCCGGTTTGCAAGAACTGATGCGCTCGCTGAACGCAGGGCGGTGGCAAACCTTCACCATGCTGGAAGCGCCCGCCGCAATGCCGGTGCTGTTCGGCGGGCTGAAGGTGAGCGTCACGCTGTCGGTCATCGGCGCGGTGGTGGGCGAATTTGTCGGCGCGGAAGCCGGGCTGGGATTTCTCATCAATCAGGCGCGCGGCTTGTTCAACACGTCGCTGGTTTTTGTGGCGATATTTTCGCTGGTTATCATTGCGCTGGCGTTATACGGGGCGGTTTCGCTGGCAGAAGCGGTGGTGTTGCGCTGGCGGCCTGCCGGCGAACAGATTTAACATCGCGCCCGAAACCTGAAACTTGCCTTCAAAGGGGTGTGATAGTCCCTGGTGCAGAACCAACCGGGATATTCGTGTGAGGGAGACAACCCGAAATGTCGTAGGGACACGCGGCCGCGTACCCCTACGGTGAGCGCATCGACATATTTTAACCATACGAAAATGATTGTTGATTTTGCACTGGCAGGACGACAATGAGAATGAAAATTTGGTCTACCCCCACCCGTCCTCTGCGACGACCGCTTCGCGTCCCCCTGTCAGGGGGATACCCGAAGGACACAGGTGGTTGGGGAGGGGGTTATCTTCAAAGGAGACATCTTATGCAAAAAACACTTTTTTTAACGGTAATACTCATCCTGCTTCTGACGGCTTGCGCGCCGAAACCCGCGCCCATTGCCGAATCATCATCCCCCGAAACATTGACCCGGATTGAGGTGGGGGTGGGGTTTGTGCCGAATATCCAGTTTGCGCCCTTTTACGTGGCCCAGGCCAAAGGCTTCTTCGCCGCAGAGGGGCTTGACGTTTCGCTGGAATACGGCTACGAAAATGATTTCATCCAACTGACCGCGCAAGGGGAACGACAATTCGCCGTGGCCGGCGGCGACCAGGTGATTTTGGCTCGCAGCCAGGGCCTGCCGGTGGTGTATGTGATGAAGTGGTACGAAAAATATCCCGTTGGCGTGGCAGCGCCGGCAGAAAACGGCATTATCACTCCCGCCGATTTGAACGGGCGCACCGTCGGTATTCCGGGGCTGTTCGGCGCGAGTTTTGTGGCCTGGAAAGGACTGGTGTACGCCGCCGGACTGGACGAAACCACCATCCACCTGCGGGAAATCGGCTTTACCCAGGCAGAAGCGCTGAATCAGGGTACGGTTGAGGCGGCGGTGGTGTACCTGGCGAATGAGCCGGTGCAATTGGCCGAACAGGGGCAAGCCGTCAATGTAATTCAGGTGTCTGATTATCTCAATCTGGTGTCTAACGGCATTGTGACCAACGAGAAACTGCTTGCCGAAAATCCGGACCTGGTGCGGCGGCTGGTGCGCGGATTTTTGCGCGGCCTGCAATACACCATCGACCACCCGGACGAAGCCTTTAACCTGTCTCGCCCGTTTATCCCGGATATGACCGATGCCGATGCGCCGACGCAGAAAAAAGTGCTGGAAGCGTCCATTGAGTTGTGGCAATCTGACCGCCCCGGCATATCCGACCCGCAGGCATGGGCGGTGTCGGTGGCGTTTATGCACGAGAGTGGGCTGATTGAATCGGATATGAATCCCGATAAAATGTTCACCAACCAATTTGTGAATAGTGAGTGATGAATACACCCTCTCCCTGTCCCCCGGGAGGGAATCTTCCCTCCCTTTTGGGGAAGGGGGCAGGGGGAGGGTGAAATAACCAATGATGAGTGACGAATGACCAATGACCAACCCGTTTTAACCGCAAGCCATCTGCACAAAGCCTTTCCGTCGCGGCGGGGAGCGGTGGCCGCGTTGGAAGATGTCTCTGTTGCGGTGCGGCCCGGCGAATTTTTGAGCGTGGTCGGCCCTTCGGGGTGCGGCAAAACAACCCTGCTGCGCTTGCTGGCCGGTTTGATTGCGCCCGATGCGGGTGAGGTGCGCTTTAACGGTGCGCTCCTCACTGAACCACGCGCTGAAATTGGAGTGGTGTTTCAAAATGCCAATTTGATGCCCTGGCGCACCGTGGCCGATAATGTTCGCCTGCCGCTGGAGGTGGAAAAGCTCCCCTCCGCTGAGGCCGCCGGACGGGTGCAGGCTGCCCTGTCGATGGTGGGGCTGGTTGAGTTTGCCGCCAACTACCCGCACGAACTTTCCGGAGGGATGCAGCAACGGGTAGCCATTGCCCGCGCGCTGGTGCATCAACCCAAAATTTTACTGCTGGATGAGCCGTTTGGCGCGCTGGATGCGCTGACCCGCGAGCGACTGAACGAAGAATTGCTGCGGTTGTGGCAAACCAGTCACAAAACCGTGGTGATGGTGACGCACAATATCCGCGAAGCCGTGTTTCTGGCAGACCGGGTGCTGGTGCTGTCGCCGCGTCCGGGGCGGTTGACCGCCGCCATTCCGGTAGAGATTCCGCGACCGCGCAAGTTGTCGCTGTTGTACGACGGCGCGTTCAACGATGTGGCGTATCGGGTGCGGCAGGCCATTGGGTAGCTGCCCTTACAGCGGAACGGGCGTCGGCAAAGGTTATTATCAAATGGAATGAGGTTCCTGCTTTATGAAGGAACCTCATTCCATATTTAGTTAGGACTTACGCAGTTGCGGTAAATCACGGTGTTTTACCCCCTCCCCGCTTCGCGTCCCCCGCTGTCGGGGGAGGAGCTAATTCCCCCCGCTTGAGGGCGCGAAGCGGTTTCTTCATCAGGG
>JAJRUC010000104.1 GCA_024278015.1 Chloroflexota bacterium | reverse complement strand
CCCCTTTGGGCTACCGGCAACCATCAATCGCTTTATCTTCCTGGCGTTAAGTACATTTGCGTTCATCATCCCCTTTCGGGCAGGGCTGTGGAATATCGGTATGGCCGGGCAGTTGTACGCCGGTGCGCTGGGCGCATTCACCGTTTTATTTGCCTTTGGAGCAAAAGCCTCCCCAAGCGCCAACTTTTCTCCGGTTATTATCATCCCGCTTATGCTTGCGGTAGCCGCTTTGTTTGGGGCGGGCGTGGGGGGCGTTTCCGGTTTCTTGAAGGGGAAATACAATCTGAACGAAATTGTTGTCACCATGATGCTGAATTTTATCGTCTTCTGGCTTGTCTCTTTTTTGATAAAAGACGGGGGCGTCTTTATGAATCAGGGCGGCAGGGGCGAAAGTTTTGAGTTACCCCTTTCTGTGCGCGCCCCGCTCGTCGCCGGTATACCCATCACCATTTTTCTGGTACTGGGGTTGGCTGTACTTTTGTATTTTATGTTTACCAAATCCAGAATTGGGTATGAAATTAAAACCTATGGTCTCAGCCCGGCGGCGGCGCACTACGCCGGTATCAGCTCATTTAAAATACCGTTGCTGGTATTTATGATAGGGGGCGGGATAGCCGGTTTGGCCGGGTATCATTATTTTGCCGCCGTCCCCGGCGTGTACAAAATTGCCAGAAACTACGGTTTTTTTGGCGACCTTTCTTTTTACGGCATTATCTGCGGACTGATTGCTCTGGGAGACCCCATCGCCGCCATTCCGGTCGCCTTTCTCTTTGGTGGATTGTCTGTTGGCGGGCGGTTTGTTCAAGGGAAGTTGGGCATGAGTTTTGGCGTAGATTACGCCATGCTGGGCGTTTTAATGATTACGCTCGTCGCTTTTCAGTTCTTTTATCGCTACAAAATTGTGTTTCAAAAAGTGTAACTACTCACCCCCCTCTGACTCCCCCCTCACGCGGGGGGAGAATGTAACACTTCCCCCCGTCAACGGGGGGATTGAGGGGGAAAAAATGGCAAAACCGCTCTAATTGGTAACTTTATCTCTTATGCCTGAGTAGTTACCAAAAAACAGGGAAGGAGTAAGTCCATGCTGGAATTTTTCGTTAGAAGTCTGGATGCTTCGACTATTTTTACCATCGCCGCCCTCGGTGAACTCATCGGTCAGCGGTCAGGGGTGTTGAACGTTGGCGTTGAAGGGGTGATGCTGTTTGGCGCAACGCTGGGGTTCATTGTTGCCCAAAGTACCGGCAACTACTTGCTCGGCTTTCTGGCGGGGATTGCTATTGGAGGGCTGCTCGGCTTGCTGCACAGCTTCTTCTCCATCACCCTCCACGGAGACCAGGTTGTGAGCGGGATGGGCATCTGGATTTTTGGCTTTGGACTGACTACCTACCTCGGCAATCCGTACACCGGCCCCCTGGGAATGGATCGCATCCCGTCGGCGCTAAACCTTTCTCCTTTCTTCTTTCTCGGCATTGGGCTGATTATTGTCACCTGGTTTGTTCTTTCCAAAACAAGTTTGGGGTTGCGGATACGGTCTGTGGGAGAGAATCCGGCCGTAGCCGAAGTTTCGGGAATTAATGTTACCGTGACGCGCTATTGGTGCGTTATTGTGGGCGGAATGCTTATGGGGCTGGCCGGCGCAATTTACTCGCTTAATTACAATCCGGTCTGGAACTACAACTTTTTGATGGGGTGGGGATTTATTGCCCTGGCGCTTGTCTTTTTCTCTGCATGGAATCCTTTCATTCTGTTGAGCGGTTCGCTGCTTTTTGGGATTTTGTGGCAACTTTCGCTCAACCCCCAGCTTGTACTCCCCGGCGTTTTTTCCAGATACATCTGGCGTATGGTTCCCTTTACCGTCACGCTGATTGTTTTATTGATTATGGCAACCAAATGGTTCCGAACAAGGTGGGGCGCAGCCAAACCGGAAGCGCTGGGCGTGCCATACCTCAAAGAATAATTTTTTGCTGTTCAGGCATAAATATTTGTAACGATAAATGGCGCTCTTTTGCTGCCTGCCCCCCCTGATAAAGAAACCGCTTCGCGTCAATCCCTCCTTTTCAAGGGGGGGAAGTGAACGCCTCCCCCCTCGAGAGGGGGGATTGAGGGAGGTGAACAGTTACGGTGGAGGTGGCTTCGGCGTAAAAAATGCGCCTCGCAATGACAACCTGTATGGTTGCAAATCATCAGCGGAAAGGGAGTTGCACCACAAAACTTGTTTCGCTTGATGCCCGTCATCACAGGGATGCAGGTGTACAACAACCACGGTTGTATCACCGCCCGAAGACTGGCGATTAACGCCTGGAGACTGGAAATTGCAGATAAATAATCTCCAGACGCCAGTCACCAAATCATTTAAGGAGGTCTGTATGTCTTTAAACCCCACCCCGGGGCTGCCCGAATTTGAGTATATCAAACCGGCTTCGCTGGATGAAGCCAGCCGGTTTCTGGCCGCCCACCCGGACACGGCCCGGCCGTTTTTGGGCGGCACAGATACCTTTGTGCGCATGCGCGACGGTGTCTGGAAAGACCGCTACCTGGTTGATGTTAAACACCTGGCCGGTATGGATGACCTTGTCTTTAATCCGCAAACCGGGTTGACCATCGGCGCAGCGGTGAATATGAACCGGGTTATCCGCTCTGATGTCGTGAATCAACATTATCCCTTGCTGGCCCAGGCCGCGCAAACTGTTGCCGGCTACCAACTCCGCACCCGCGCCACAATTGTTGGCAACGTGTGCAACGCCTCGCCCGCCGGAGACACCATCGGCGCGTGTTTGGCGCTGAACGGCAGGCTGCGCGTGTTTGGCGCAGGCAAAACCAGAGAAGAACCGTTGAGCAGTTTTTTTATCGGCCCCGGAAAAACAACCCTGCAAAAAGGCGATATTGTCACGGCCGTTTCGTTTCCCGCGCCGCCCCCAAACGCGGTGGGCCAATATATCAAATTGAACCGAAACAATATGGGCGACCTGTCCATTGTGGGCGTTACCGTTTTTGGCTATCCTGATGGCGATACCGCCTCCGGTTATCGGTTCCGGCTGGCGCTGGCCTCGGTGGCCCCGGTGCCGTTGGTGCCCGCCGCCGCCGAAGCCATCCTGGCCCGGCAGCCCATCACCGAAGAAACCATTGCCCAGGCCGCGCAGGCCGCTATGGACGCTGCCTCTCCCATTAGCGATACGCGCGGCAGCGCCGAATATCGCAAAATGATGGTTCGGAATTTGACGGCCAAAGGCATCACCGCCGTTTGGCGCAAACTCAACGCCTGAACACGAAAATTTACAGGATACAGGTTATCTCTGTTTCATTTATGATGGAGGTCTTATGGCATTTCATAAAATTACGCTCACCCTCAACGGTGAACCCGAAGCATTAACCGTGCCCTCTCATATAACCCTGCTGCAAATGCTTCGCGAAGAACTGGCCCTGACCGGCACCAAAAACGGCTGCGCTTCCGGCGAATGTGGCGCATGTACGGTTATGTTGAACGGCGAACCGGTCAATAGCTGCATGGTTCTGGCCGTAGAAGCCGACGGCGCAGAGATTGTTACGGTTGAGGGCCTGGCCCGCGACGGACAACTGGACCCCGTCCAAAGCGCCCTGCTGGAAGCGGGCGGCGTACAATGCGGCTTCTGCACGCCGGGCGT
>JAJRUC010000103.1 GCA_024278015.1 Chloroflexota bacterium | reverse complement strand
GATTCATCGCGCAGAATTTCCCGGCCCTGATAATACCACACCACTGAAAAAGGGAGGCCGTTTTTCATACCACTGTACGGGAAAACGGCATAAATCTGCGCAGGCGCGGTGAAGACGGTGGTGGGGGTAATCGGTTGGCGCCGGCTGGTAATGCCGGCGGCAAAGGCAATGGGGCCAATGGAGCTGTTTGCCGGTACAGAGATTGAAATCGCCGTGGGGGTGGGCGAAGGCGCAGTGTCAGCCAGTGGGGTAAGGGTGGGGGCGGCTCTGTTTGACGCGCCGGGCGTGGAAGAGGCTTCCGGGGTGATGATGGTGGTAGAGCCGACCACGGCGCTGGTGGGGGCGCTTTTGGGGGGGGGCGGCTCTGCTGCCGTCTCTGTCGGCGCGGGCAATGCAGAAACTCCCTCCGTCGGCGTTGCCTGCGGAGATGCTTGAGGTCGGGCGGCCAGTGATATTTCCGGATTTTGCTGGGTGGCCACCCAGCCGCCAATCGAAAGCGCGGCCAGGACGGTCAGTACCACGCCAAACGCGGTATATCGCTTCACGCGCACCACCGCCGATTCCTTGACGATGGGGAAAATGGTGGTGCGTTGTTCTCTGAAAGCGCGTACAACAATCACAAAGCAAACCACGGTCAAACTACTGAATAACGCGCCGCCAAATAATAAAATCCAGGGTAAATAGATACGCATTTCTGACCCATTAATTTACAGTTGTGGGCGTGGCTTCCGCGCCGGGCGACGGCGTTTGGGTGGGCGCGTCGGGAATCTCATCGACTTTTTCCCAAACCTGGTCTATCACCTGCCCGGCCTCGCCCATTAAGCCCATGCTTTGCCCGTTGACAAACACCTCAATGCCGCCGCCGTTGCCGGCCCGAATCGCCACCCGTTTTTCGCCCACCCAGTTCGGTTTTTCGCCCGCTTCCAGAATACCTTCGAACACCTTTTTGTCGTCGGCCAAAATTTGCACCCACGAGCGCTCGTGAACCACCAGCTCAACGGCTACGCCGGTGTAATATTGCGGCGACGGGGTGGGGCTGGGAGTGGGGGTATCGGTGGGGACGGGGGTGGGCGTGGGCAGCACAATGGCCGCCGCCGGGTCGGTGGCCGCCGGCGATGCGGTTTCGGCCTGGGCCGGGGCGACGGTGGGGAACAACCATTGCAGTTGCGGCACGGCTTCAAGGCCCGCCAACTGCGCCGGCTCAAGATACTGGGTGTAAATAAAAAATGCCGCGCTGCCCAGCAAGGCCAAAACAATCAGCAGGGTGATGAACATATCGACGGTAAACAAAGACCGGCGGCGACGAATCATCGGCAAGGCCATAAACGGGTTGATGCGCTTGACCTGCCTGATTTTCAAACGCGCCGGAACGGCCTCGCCGGCCTCAAACTTGCTCAACACTGCTTGCGCATCGAGCTTTAAATAATCGCCGTAATTTTTCAGAAAACCGCGTACCATAGGCGCAGAAGGAAACATCTCAAAATTTTCGGCCTCCATCGCTTCAATAAAACGAGCCTTTATTTTTGTATCAGCTTCAACCTGTTCCAGAGAAATATCTTTTGCTTCACGCGCTTCTTTTAAATACGTTCCCAAATTAGCCAATAGTCAGCTCCCGGCAAGACCATAAAATACCATTACGTATCATAATGGAGGCAAGGCAAATGTCAAGTTTGGCCGGGCGCAATTTTAGGCCGGCGAAAACAAAGTAGACATAAGACTATAGTCCGATTTCCAAAAAGGGGACTTTCTGCTATGATGAATGGGTGAGAAAGCTGGATTTACTGCAAGCGCGAAACCCAACATCTGTGCGCCGGGATTTTCTTCAGCGCGGCAGCCGGATGATGCTGGTAGTGGCCGGGGCAAGCCTGGTGGCGGCCGGCGTCTTTTTGCTGTGGCAAATTGTTTTTGGGCGCGGTCAAAACCTTGATGCGGCGACGGTGGCCGCCCATTCCGGCGAAGTTTCCGGCCGGGCGCACGACCCGTCCAAACCGCTGGTGGGCCTTGTGGCCGGCCATTCCGGCTACGACCCCGGCGCGGTGTGCCCCGACGGCCTGACCGAAGCGGAACTCAACGCCGAGGTGGCCCGGCAAGTAGTCGCTTTGCTGGCTCGCAAAGGGATTCAAACGGATGTGCTGGCCGAATTTGACCCCCGGTTGCAAGGTTATCGGGCCGATGCCCTGGTCAGCATCCACGCCGATAGCTGTGTGCAGGGGGCAACGGGCTTTAAAGTCGCCAGAATCACCCTCAGCGCCATCCCGGAGGCCGAAGACCGGTTGGTCAAGTGCCTGACCGGGGCCTATATGCAAACCACCCACCTGCCCGAACACCCCGCCAGCATCACCGACGGCATGACCAACTACCACGCCTTCCGCGAAATTGCCTCCGAAACGCCCGGCGCCATCATTGAAACCGGCTTTATGCTGGAAGACCGCACCCTTTTGGAGCGCCGGCCCCAACTGGTGGCCCGGGGCATTGCCGAAGGTATTTTGTGCTTTTTGGAAACGCAAGACCATGCGCAATAAAGACGCAACCCCGGCCGCAATGACGCAATCGCGGCAAAACCGGCGGCCCTTTTGGAAGGCGTTCCCTTCGAAGCGCCGGCCGAAGAACGGCCGGCTAACGGGCAAACCATCAAGGCCGCGCGCAGCCTGCTTGCCGCCTGAGACGGCGGAACGTTGCGGCAGGTTGATTTTATCACCGGCCACCGGCCTCGCGGCCCGGCCGGCCTGGTTTTTCGGGCGGTATCGCCCAAAAAACCAGTGAAAATTTGTGCAATCTGCCGGTACTGTGAGATAATACCTGTTGCGGCCGGGCCGCAAGTTTATAATTTTGCGGCGGCGTGGCGCAAAAATCCTGCACATCGGTCACGCCCGGACGTGGCCGTTTTTATTAAAATTCGTATTTATACAGCCATGGAATCCATGGCGCACAGATAGTGCAGATTTCCGCAGATTTTTTTGAAAATGATTTTAAAAATCCGTATCAATCTCCGAAATCCGTATAATCCGTGTGCTATGCCTTCTTAAACTGTATAGTCTCTAAAATTCAAACCAAACCAATTAAAGAGAGGTGCATTTATGACCAGACAACGTGTTATCATTATGGGCGCCGCCGGACGCGATTTTCACAACTTTAACACGGTGTTTAAAGACAACCCGAATTACGACGTGGTGGCCTTCACCGCCACCCAAATTCCAAACATCGACGGCCGGCGCTATCCGCCGGAACTGGCCGGCGCGCTCTACCCGCAAGGCGTACCCATCTACCCTGAAGCGGAATTATCCCGTTTGATTAAAAAGCTGGATGTGAACCAGGTTATCTTCAGCTATTCTGATGTTTCTTATCCGTATGTGATGCGCAAAAGCGCGGAAGTGATGGCTGCCGGGGCCGATTTTCGGCTGCTTGGCCCCAAAGACACGATGCTCAAAAGCAGCAAGCCGGTCATTTCGATTTGCGCCGTGCGCACCGGCTGCGGCAAAAGCCAAACCACCCGCGCCGTCTCAAAAATTCTGAAGGGGATGGGCAAAAAAGTAGCCGCCATTCGACACCCCATGCCCTACGGCAATTTGGTGAAACAGGCCGTGCAGCGTTTCGCCACCCTGGCAGACCTTGACAAGCACGATTGCACCATCGAAGAACGCGAAGAATACGAGCCGCATATTGTGGCCGGAAACATTGTGTACGCCGGGGTAGATTATGAAGCCATTTTGCGACAGGCCGAACAGGAAGCCGACGTTATTTTGTGGGATGGCGGCAATAACGACCTGTCCTTTTACAAACCGGATTTGCACATTGTGGTGGTAGACCCCCACCGGCCCGGTCACGAAGTGAGCTACTACCCCGGTGAGGCCAATCTTCGCATGGCCGATGTGGTGATTGTGAACAAAGTGGACACCGCCACCGAAGCGGGTATTGCCACCGTGCTGAAAAATGTGGCGGACATTGCCCCGCAAGCGACGGTCATCAAAGCCAATTCGCCCATTTCCATTGCAGACCCGGCCGCCGTTACCGGCAAAAAGGTATTGGTGGTTGAAGACGGCCCCACCCTGACCCACGGAGAGATGGCTTACGGCGCCGGGTTTGTGGCCGCAGAAAAGTTCGGGGCGGCAGAAATTGTCGATGCCCGCCCGTATGCCCTGGGCACTATCAAGGCCACGTATCAAAAATACCCCACCACCGGCGTGGTTTTGCCCGCCATGGGCTACGGCGAAGCCCAGATGAAGGAGCTGGAAGACACCATCAACGCCACGCCGTGCGATATGGTTATCATTGCCACCCCCATCGACCTGGGCCGCTTGCTGACCTTAACCCGCCCCAGCGTGCGCGTAACGTATGAACTGGAAGAAATTGACCGGCCCGGCCTGGCCGCTTTGTTGGCCGATACGTTGAAGTAAATTATTTGCCCCGCAGGCAGTGGCACAACGGTCAGTTTGGCCCGGCAGGGGCGGCTCGCGAGCCGCCCCTACCAATTTCAACCTGTTTTCAGGGTAAATAGCACTGGTAGGGGCACGCTGCAGCGTGCCCCTACGATTCCGAGAATAGATATATTTTGTTAAGCGACTATCACAAGCAAGTAAAAAGATGACAGCTATCCGCCGTCGTGTGTCAGGCGATGATACTCGCCCAGCCAGGTGGTAAATCGTTCTTCTTCTTCGGCCCGGTTTTTTTGGCGTTTGTTTTCCTTGAACGCCACCCAATACTGAAAAATATCCTGCTGCACACTTCTGGGAAAATAGACTTTCTCAAAGACAAACGGTTCGCCCACCGTGGCCGTTTTGATAATTACATCACCTAACCGAAGGAGACGCGAGGTGAAATCGGGAATATTGTAATTGATGTTCTGCACGTTATCAAACGTTGTTTCCTGAATTTGTTCGCCCCGCAAGCGGAAGGCGGTGCTGTCCTGATGAATAATTTGCGTGGCCGTAATACGGTACGTGTCTTTGTGCCAATCATCGTGCTGATAGGTGTACCACAAAAAGATAAAGAGCAGCGCTCCCGCAAAAGACATCGCAGTGTTGGCGCCGGGCCGCAAAAACGGCATCCAGCCGAACCATGCCGCCACCGCCAGATAAAGTACCCCCCAACCAACCAGCATCGGCAGCCACACCTTTTGCAGCCAGACAAGGTAATGTTTGCGCCAGGTAATGCCCGCCGGCGTGGTTTCTTTTACATGGGGGATGTAGTAGCGAATAACAGCCGGGAGTTTCATCATCCGAATTGGCGAGATATTATCTACCACCTCCAGCGGTTTCGCTTCCAGCGGCTCGCCGTCCCAGCCGATCTGGTCTGCCAATGAGCGCCGGATGGCGGAAATATCGCCGGCAGCCACCCGTTGTTTGGCGTCTTGCACCGCTTGAAAAACCATCTCCTTTATTTTATCCCCTTCATTAATGCCATCGAAAACGATATTGCCCAGCCCCGCCGTTTTAATTACCACATCGGAATACCCGAAAACGCGGGTGAAAAAGTTGTCTGTGCTAACCACCACGTTCATCACCTGCGTCAGGGGCGTTTCTTCGCGGTGAATTCCGCCGAAGATAATCCGCTCAATGTGAATAACCCGCTTGGTAGAGATGATGAAATCATCATTCCACCATTCTACGTAAAAGTAGATAGCCCACAAAACGCTTAAAGCAGCCACAAAGCCCGCAAAACCGACGTGAATTTCGGGGGTTAAAAACCCGATATTTCTCACCAGCCAGGCGATGACCAGCCCCAGCAGCAACAGCATCAAGG
>JAJRUC010000102.1 GCA_024278015.1 Chloroflexota bacterium | reverse complement strand
TGCGCCGGTATGACGCGCATTTGACGGCAGCGGAGCGGGCTTTTATGACGCTGTTCAGCGCCTTTCGCACGCCGGTGAGGCCGGATGCGTTTGCGCGGGTGTTCCGGGGAAAGAGGGGAACCACAGATTTCACAGATTTCGCAGATGAAAAGCCGGGGATTTTGGATCGGTTGTTGAAACGAAAACCTGACGTCCGGCCAGACGAGGGCGAACACGTGGGTTCGCCCCTACAGGGGGTGTTGGGGGGATTGGGAGATGAGGAATTTGATGGGTTGGTGGCGCGGCTGGTGGGGTACCGGCTGCTGCGGCACAATGAGGCGGACGGGACGTACACGACGCACCCGTTGGTGCGCAGCCATTACCTGGCGCGGCTGACGAGCAGCGGGCAGGCGGCGCAGACCCACGCGGAATTGAAGGATTACTACCTGGAACTGGCGGGGGACACGCCGCACAACCCCACGCTGGAACAGTTGGCGCCGCTGATTGAGGTAGTTTACCATGCCTGCCGCGCCGGAGCGTATGATGAGGCGTATGAAATTTATAGAGAACGGATCAGACAATGGGATCGTTATGTGCTTATACATCAATTGGGCGCTTATGAAACAGACCTGACTATTATGCAGCAATTTTTCCCTGAGGGTGACACCAGCCAGGAACCGCAGGTGAGCCAGGCCAGCACCAAAAGCTGGATTTTGAACGAGGTGGGGTTGTGTTTGATGAATCTGGGGCGGTTGGATACGGCCGTGCCCTTCTACGAGCGCGTCGTAGAAATGGACAAAACATTGCAAGACTGGCATCAAGCCAGCATCACGCTCCAGAACCTGGCGGCGCTGAACGCCAACCTGGGGCGGCTGGCCGCCAGCGCCGCCGCGGCCGCCCAGGCCCTGGAACTGGCCCGCCGCGCCGCGAATAAGCAGGATGAGCGCAATTCGCTGGCGTGGCAAAGTTGGATAGCCCACTTAAGTGGTGAGATGAAAATTGCCGAAGATGGTTTTACTCAAGTAGAAAAACTCTATAACGAAATTGACAATGACCCATACGCTTACAGTTTACCCGGTATCTGGCACGCAGAGCATTTGCGGCGGGTGGGGGAGGCGGCGTATGCGCGGCGGGTCACGGCCGTCAACCTGGAAATTTGTGAGCAAGAACGCTTCATCAAATCCATCAGCATGTGCCACCGCGTCCTGGGCGAACTGGATGCCGCGGCCGGGCAGGACGCCGCCGCCCGCGCCCATTTTGACGCCGCCCTCAGCCTCGCCCGCAGCATTTCCGACCGCGCCGTTCTCATTGAGGCGCTGCTGGCGCGGGGGCGCTGGGCGGCAAAAGACCTGACAGGTTTTGCCAAGAAACGGTTGCCGGACGAGGCGTCTAGGCAAAACCTGTCAGGTCTCCACGCGCAAGCCTTCTCCGACCTACGCGAAGCCCTGGGCTACGCCACGGACGGCGGCTACCGCCTCTACGAAGCGGACAGCCGCATTGCCCTGGCCTGGGCGCACCTGGCGGCCCACGAGCCGGCAGCCGCCCGCCAGGAAGCCGTCCGCGCCCAAACCATCGCCCAGGAAACCGGCTACCACTGGGGCCAACTGGACGCCGCCGAAGTTTTGGCAGCCCTGTAGCCGCGAAATCCTTTTCGCGCCGTGGGTAATTCACCGCAAAGGACGCGAAGAGCACAAAGTTTTTTTCTTGTTCTCTTTGCGTTCTTCGCGCCCTTCGCGGTAAAAATTCAATCGGTTTCGCCCCGCCGCCGTGCTGCCCGCTGCCGGCCCAAAGCCAACTGCTTCTGCCGCTCGGCAAACCGGGCCAGCCGCTCCGGGGTCATTTGTTCAGAGCAATGGGGGCAGCATATCCCCTCCTGGTACTGCGGCGATTGGCGATCCGCCGCCGAAAGAATTGTCTGGCAGGTGGGGCAATACACCGTCTCCCCCGGCTGGACGCCATGCACCACCGTCACCCGCTCATCATAGACAAAACATTCCCCCTCCCAACGGCTTTCCGCCTCCGGCACCGTCTCCAAATACTTCAGAATGCCGTCCCGGAGATGGTACACTTCGGCAAAACCCTGGGCCAGCAAGTAGGCGGTCGCCTTCTCGCAGCGAATGCCGCCGGTGCAAAACATAGCCACTTTTTTATGTTTTTGCGGGTCCAGGTTCTGCGCCACAAAGTCAGGGAACTGGTTGAAGGCGCGGGTTCCGGGATTGATGGCCCGCCGGAATGTGCCCGCCGCATATTCATAATCGTTGCGCGTATCCAGCACCAGCACCGCCGGGTCGGCGATCAGGTCGTTCCATTCGGCCGCGTTTACGTATACGCCTACCTGATCGTTGGGGTTAATTTCCGGCATTCCCAAATTGACGATCTCCCGCTTGAGGCGCACTTTCAGGCGGCGGAAGGGGACAAAATCAGCAAAGGATTCTTTGTGGGTCATGCCGGCCAGTTTTTTGTGGCCGCGCAGGTAAGCCAGGACGTTGTCTACGGCCGGGCGTGGGCCGGCAATGGTACCATTCACCCCTTCGGCGGCCAGCAGGATGGAACCTTTCACCCCTTCTTCCCGGCAGAATGCTTTGAGGGGGGCTTGCAGCTCCTTATAATCGAGCAAATCGGCAAATTTGTAAAACGTGGCGATGACTGTTTGGGACATGATCTGTTCCTTGATTTTTACCGCAAAGGACGCCAAGAGCGCAAAGTTTTCTTGTTTCTTTTTCTTAGCGGCCTTCGCGTTCTTGGCAGTTCAATATTTTCTTACCTGTTTTTTACCTGACAGGTTTATAATGCCAGCATGACCAATTTTAACCTGACTGCAGAACAAAAGACAGAATTGTTGCAATTGGCCCGGCGGACCATCACCGCGTACCTGACCACGGGGAAGCTGGAAATCATCGCGGTAGACGATCCGGCGCTGAACCAGGATGCGGGCGCTTTTGTCACGCTGTGGCGGCAGCATGACGAGCGGGGCCGGGCTTTTGCCGATCCCACGCTGGGGCTGCGCGGCTGTATCGGCCACGTGGAAGCAGACCAGCCGTTATTTCAGGTAGTGCAGTTGATGGCGGTGAGCGCGGCGACGAATGATCCCCGCTTTGCCCCGGTTGCACCGGCAGAACTACCGGACATCCGCCTGGAAATTTCCGTTCTCTCTCCTCTGTTCCCCATCCGCCCTGAAGAAATTGAGGTGGGCAAACACGGGCTGGTGATTGAAACGGGACGCCACCGGGGACTGCTCCTGCCGGAGGTGCCCATGCGCCGCGGTTGGGGCCGGGAGGAGTTTCTGGAGGCGTTGTGCTACAAGGCGGGCCTGCCGGAAGGGTGCTGGCAGCAGCCGGGGGCGAAGCTGTATGGGTTTACGGCGGTGACGTTTGAGGAAGGGTGAAGGGTTTTCAGTGTTCAGTGTTCAGTTTTCAGTTTTCAGTGTTCAGTGTTCAGTTTTCAGTTTTCAGTGTTCAGTTTTCAGTGTTCAGTGTTCAGTTTTCAGTGGGTTTTATGCTACAATGCGGGTAATGACGGTTAACATTTGACAGAGGCAATAACCATGAGTGTAAAGATAAAAACACGGCCGTTAACAAAAACGCCTGAAATTGAGCAAAATCGGCTGATAACGGGTGAAGAATTATACAGAATGGGGGATATTGGCCCGGCTGAGTTAGTCAGAGGGGAGATTGTACGTCACATGCCCACAGGACATCCTCATGGTTTAATCGAAAATATCATTGGCGCGCTGCTTTATCTATATTTGCAAGGGCGCAAAATCGGCTACGCGCTCACAGGCGAAGTAGGCATTTACACCCAACGGAATCCGGACACTATCCGGGCAGTTGACATTGCTTTTATCTCCAACGAACGCTACCGCCAGTTGTCCACTTCCGGTTATCTGGATCAAGCCCCGGAACTGGTTGTGGAAATCATGTCGCCCGCTAATACCTGGAGCGAAATTCACGAAAAGCTGGCCGAGTATTTCGGCATTGGCGTCAAGCTGGTGTGGGTGGTAGACCCACAATTGGAGCAGGTTCACGTTTACCGGGCTATGGATGATGTCACCCTGTTACAAAAAGAGGACGTGTTGACCGGTGAAGATGTGCTGCCCGGTTTTGAGGCGGCGCTTGCAGATATTTTTGTGGTAGAGAGTTGAACCGGTTATCGGTTATCGGTAATAGGTAATCGGTTATCGGGCTACGGTTTGAGGGCTTGATTTAATTCGGCGAGGGTGTCGGGCGGGGGGATGGGGATCAGATTGGTTCAATCTGGGAGATTGAACCAATCTCTGCGGCCAGTTGGGCCAGGTATTGGCGCATGAATTGGGTGCGTTTTTGGGCTTCGCGGCGGGCTACGGCCGTTTGCAACCTATCCGCCAGCTTAAACAATTTGGTGTAAAAGTGGTCTACCGTGGCGGCAAAATCGTCCGGGGGGCGCTGGCGGCAGAAGGGATCGTCCGGGTGGTAGAGGGGACGCTGCAAGGCCCCGCCAACGGCAAAGGCGCGGGCAATACCAATGGCGCCGATGGCGTCAATGCGGTCGGCATCCTGGACAACTTTGGCTTCGATGGTTTGGGGCGGGATGCCGGCGGAGAAGCTGTGGGCGGCGATGGCGTGGGCGATGGCCTCCAGGTATTGTTCGGGGTAGGCTTGTTGGCGCAGGAATTGCACGGCCGTATCCGCCGCCAATTGTGAAGCATACGGCCGTTGCGGGGAGTCTTTGGGCACAATCACACAATCATGCAGCCAGGCCGCCGGAATGACCACGTGCAAATCAGCCTGCTCGGCCTGGGCAAAACGGGTGGCATTTTGCACCACTCGTTGGATGTGGGCCAGATCGTGAGCGGCGTCTACGGCCGTTTGTTCCAGCACAAAGCCTCGGAAAACAGATTCCCATTCAGCCAACGTCATCATCAACGGAAAAACTTGCGCCAATTCAGGCTGAAATAATCATCCGCTTTGGTAGCTTGCACGTAATAACCGGCTTTTTTATCTGCCGCTGCCTGGGCGTAAATGTCCAGTAATTTTTGGGTCAGCACGTTAATGTCCCAATCGGCCGCTTTTTGCAGGGCAGCTTTTTTCATCTGCCGGTACAGTTCTCTGTCAGACAGGAGTTTGTCCATACCCTCGGCCAAAGCCTGGCTGTCCTCCGGCGTCAGGATGCCGTCCACGCCGTCGGATACGGTTTCTGACGTACCGCTGGCGTCTACGGCCACCACGGGCAGCCCGGCCGCCAGCGCTTCCAGCGTCACCAATCCCTGCGTTTCCGTGACGGAGGCGTAGCAGAACAGATCGGCGGCTTTGAGGTAGGCGGGCACTTCTTCGTAAGGAACGCGGCCCACAAACTCGATGCGGTCAGCGACGCTCATTTTGGCTACCTTCTTTTCCAGCGACGGCCGTTCCGGACCATCCCCAACCAGGACAAAACGGGCTTCTGGGTGCTTTTGCAACGTCACTTCCACAGCATCCAGCAGCAGGGGCCAATTTTTGACGTCGGCTAACCGGCCCAGGGAGATAATCACCGTTTGATCTGGCCCCCAATTGTGTTTTTGGCGCACGGCCGTGCCATCGGCCGTTTTGTAAGGCGTCAAATCAATCCCGGTGGGCATCACCGTCACCCGCTCGGTGATACCGTAAGAACTGGCTAAGGATTCCTTAATCAGTTCGCTGGGCACGATGATGTGCTGGCAGCGGGTCATATAATCCAGCAGCCAGCTACCAATCACCTTTTCCGACAGATTTTTGGGTACCAGTTTCACATATTGGGCATACTCCCGATAACGGGTGTGGTGCGTAAAAACGGCCGGGATATTTAGCTCTTGTGCCTTGCGCACGCCCACTTCCCCGACGCCGGCCGGATGGTGACAGTGAATCACATTCATGTGCAGCGTGGGAATTATTTTGTCAATGGTGCGCGACACGGGGATCGTCATGGGATATTTGTAAGCCGGAATTTCCAGGGATGGATAACGATAGACAAATGGTTCTTCGTCTTCATAGTCGCGCGCTTCCTGGGCGAAGATGAAAACATTATGACCTGATTCGGTCAGGGCGTCCCGAAAGCTGCTGATGGAACGCACTACGCCGCTCAAAACCGGCTTGTAGGTATTGGTAAACATACCAATGTGTAAGTTATCTGGCATAATCAACCTCAGCGCGGTAAGAAACCGCGGCTACTCCAAATTTTCGCCCAATTTTCTGAGCCGGAAAGAAAAGACAATCATCAGGATACCGCCTACAATGGAAGCAATACCAATGGCCCAGGCGAGGGCTACCACGGAGATGAACGGATTTAACAACAGCAACCCGCCATAAATAATCATCAATGCGCCGCCAATAATCAAGGTCCATTCATTATCAATATGCTTGCGCAGTTGAATGCCCCGGATAATGGCAATAAAGCCCACAAAAAGGGAGGCAAAAGCGACAAAATAAACGCTCAGGGCCGCGAAAAAAGTCGTGGCGTAAATCGGCTCAATAAAGATGATGATGCCGACGATTATTTCGATGATACCGCCGATTAGCACCAGCCACTTGTTCCCAGTTTCTGCTTTGGCGGTGAAAACGTGCACAATATCCAAAATACCGGAAATAATCAGATACAGACCCAGGACTATGATTACGGCCGTCAGGGTGATTTTAGTATTTGTCAGCAGCAGTAATCCCAGAATAATGGCGGCAATGCCTTTGATTAAAACAATCCACCATTTATCGGTTACTTCTTGGACCAGCCGGTTGGTCATGGTTTCTTCTGTCATCGTGTTCCTCCTATTTAAGGTTGCAGAGTTGCAGGGCGGCAAAGTGGCAAAGTCACTTGGCTACTTTGCCACATTATACGAATCAAGTGGGATATGCGCCAAAAGATTGGGGATTTACAGGGGGATGGTGATGGTAACGGCCGTGACCTCATCCGGTACACTGGCAAAAGAAATGTCGCCCCCATGCAGTTCAACCAGCCGCTTCACAATGACCAGCCCCATGCCCGATCCCTGCTGCTCGTAAATGCGGCGCTCAAACTGCATGTATAAACCGATGCTGCGGATTTGTTCCGGCGTCATTCCCCGGCCGGTATTTTCTACTTTCAGGCTGAAGCGGTTTTGGGATACGGCCGTATAAATGTCAATCGTGGAATCATCGGGCGAAAATTTGCAGGCATTATCCAGCAGTTCTTCAATTATTTTGAGGAAATAGTCGTTGGACATGGGCAGGGTGACGCCGCCTGTCTGAAGGTGTAACTGAACGTGTCGCTGGTTTACGGCCGTTTTCCCTTGCACCACGACTCTGATAATTTCATCTGGCT
>JAJRUC010000101.1 GCA_024278015.1 Chloroflexota bacterium | reverse complement strand
GGTTGGTTTGGGCGGCGGCCACTTGCGCTTGCAGGCCGGCCAGTATTTGCCCTTCGGTGGGGGGGGGGGTGGCCCGCGCGCCGGCCGGCAAATTGGCCGTTGCGCCGGCAGAAAACAGACCGGCCATTAATGCCAGCGCCATCACCAAAATAGCGCCGCTTACGGCCGGCCGAAGGGCGCGACGGCGCGTTTGTTTTTGGGCGGCGGGGGGCGGGGGGGCATTGGGGTGGGGAGCGGGTTGGGGCCAGGTGCGAGCAACCCATGTTCGGGCTTTAGCCAGCAGGGGGTGGCCGGGATTGATGCGGGCCACTTTATCCAACGCAGACAAGGCTTCGGCGGGGCCGGCGGCAATACCGGCCATATACAGCCAGCAGGTTTCGTTTTGCGGTTCAAGCTCCAGAGCTTGCCAAAGGTATTTTCGGGCGGCCTGTTTTCTGCCGGCCTGGGCCAAAGATTTGCTTTCGGCAAAGAGTTCAGCCGCTGTTTTGGATTCAAAAGCCATAAAAATTAACCTGCTTCGGCGCTGATTTACATAATCTCTATCATTAATGTAGGTCAAAATTGGTCTTTTGTCAATTAGCCGGCCGTTGCGTAGTACCAAAGGCCCGTTGAGAGCTAAAAAAGAGAGCGTCGTTCGATTGTGCTGATAAAAGGGAGATGGTATACTTATGGTATCAGAATAATCTCAATTGTTTAATAAACAGGAGGAAGCGAAGATGTTCCACAAAGTAGCAATTATCGGCAATTTGGGCGCAGACCCGGAATTACGATATATGACGGATGGCACGCCGGTCGCCAGTTTTAATGTGGCCTCCAATCGGAAGTGGAAGAACAAGGACGGTTCAAAAGGAGAAGAAACAGTCTGGTTTCGAATATCCGTGTGGCGTAATCTGGCCGAAACGTGCAACCAGTACCTTTCCAAAGGGCGGCAGGTTTACATTGAAGGCCGCCTGAACCCGGACAAGGAAACCGGCGGCCCCCGCGTGTGGACAGCCAGCGACGGCACGCCCCGCGCCAGCTACGAGATAACCGCCTTCGAGGTTAAATTCCTGAGCAGCGGCGGGCAGGCCGGCGGCGATTTCGGCCCGTCCGGCGGCGCGGCGGCTACTACTCCCCCGGCCAATACGGCAGAAGAAGATATTCCCTTTTAGTAACTATACAGGTACACCCCCTCCCCCTGCAAGGGAGGGGGTAAAATTGCCGTCAAACGACTATTTGGTTTAAGTGTCTATCCGTAAATTAATTACGCCGGGTGATGGTCAGGCCAGTTGAGGTTGAAAACAACCGGATGCGCGCTTTTTACCCCTCCCCCTAAAAGGGGGAGGGAATTTCCCCCCCTCTGTGAGGGCGCGAAGCGGTTTCTTCATCAGGGATTAAGGGGGGAGCAACTACAACTTCATCGGCTTGTTGTTTGACAATGAGTGCCACAAGTATTTTACGGATAGGCACTTAGCCCAGGAAAGGATGCAACATGGAAAAACTGATTCGGGATGTGATGTCAAAAAACATCCATTGCTGTTCTTTAAGCGCAACCGTGCCGGAAGTGGCCCAGATTATGACCGCCCAGGATGTCAGTTCGGTGCTGGTGCTGACCCAGGAAGACTATCTGGCCGGTATCATCACCCGCATTGACCTGGTGGAATTGCGTGGTTTTGATGAATACTGGTATGGCCTGACCGCAGACCACGTGATGAAAACCAACGTGGCAACGTGTTCGCCCGATTTGCCCATCAAAGAGGCCAGCAGAAAACTGGTGCAGCAAAAAATTCACCGTCTGGTTATTGTTGAGTCAGTCACAGGCCACGAAAACGCTGTGCGGCCCGTGGGGGTCATTTCGCAAACGGACATTGTGCGCGATATGGCTTCGGCGTCACCGTCAGCCGCATAATTCATCGGGATGCCGTAACAAGCGGCTCTGAAAACACTCATCGGGAGCAGGTCTTGAACCAAATTCACACCATTGTGCAGGATATTAATCAAAATTTTCTGGCAAAATCCGAAGTTCGGGATGATACCCTGAAATTATCGCGCGAGTTGATTCGCTTTTGCGCCAACGCCATTCGGGCGACGCACCGGGGAGAAGCGGAACAGGCCGCCGATTTACTGGCTTCGGCAGAGCAGATAGCCGCCGAGATGGTCAAGGGGGCCGGCCGGTTCAGCGATATTTACCATGCCGGCTACACCCAGGATGCCCTCAAAGAGTTCGCCGAAGCGAATTTGACCCGCGCTTTCATCCTGGAGCAGCCGTTGCCCACCCCGCAATCGCTGCACATAGAAAACGCGGCTTACATCAACGGCATGGCAGAGACGGTCGGCGAGTTGCGTCGCTACGCCCTGGATGCGCTGCGTCGGGGCGATATGGCCGCCGGCGAGCGCGCGCTCAATTTGATGGATGAAATTTACACCGCCCTGATTACGGTCGATTTTCCGGCGGCCATAACCAGAGACTTGCGCCGCAAAACAGACATCGCCCGTGGCATTTTGGAGCGCACGCGGGGCGACGTGACCACAGCCGTCCGGCAAGAGGCCATGAAGAAGGCTCTGGCCGCCTTTGAAGACCGCCTCAGTGTCGATTAGATTTTTGGGCAAGGGAGCGTAGGGGAGCAAAGCTGTGGCGATGGATGTTGCACGGCCCCAGGCGTTCCAGCGCGGCCCGATGCGTTGCCGTGCCGTAGCCTTTGTGGCGGGCAAAGCCGTAGCCCGGATAGCTGTCTGCCAGCAATACCATTAATCGGTCGCGGGTAACTTTGGCCACAATCGAAGCCGCAGCCACGCTGAGAGAAATGGTGTCGGCTTTGAAAAAGGCGCGTTGAGGCAGGGGAATTTGCGGCAAAGAGACGGCATCGATTAATAAATAATGGGGTGAAGGGGTCAGGCGGGCAATAGCCTGCCCCATGGCGCGCCGGGTGGCGGCCATAATGCGGTGTTTGTCGATAAACCCCGCCGCACTGACTCCCACCCCCACCGCTACGGCGGTTTGGGTGATGGTTTCAAAGAGTGTTTCGCGCCGGCGGGGCGTTAATTTTTTGGAGTCGTTGACGCCGCGCAAGACGGCAGTCACTTTTGCTTCGGCGGGGGGCAATATTACGGCGGCGGCCACCACCGGCCCGGCCCACGCCCCGCGCCCGGCCTCATCAATGCCGGCAATGTATGGCAGACCTTGCCTTTGCAGGGCTGTTTCCAGATTTAGGTGGGGATAACGCATGTCCTGACCACGCTAAACACAAAAGAGCCTCCATAAATCATGAACAGATTTACGGAGACTTTAATTTGAATTGACCAATTTATCAGCGGCGAGCCGCCAAAAATTTAGTAAATGCGTTTCTCTCGCAAACGGGCGGCCTTGCCGCTGCGGTTGCGAAGGTAGTAAAGTTTGGCCCGTCGAACATGCGCGTGGCGAATGGATTCAATCTTGTGAATGCGCGGCGAATGAATTAAAAACTTGCGTTCCACGCCGATGCCGCCGGAAGCTACCCGCCGAACGGTGATTGAGGCATTTGAGCCGCTGCCGCCCTTGGCAATTACCACGCCCTGAAAAATCTGGATGCGTTCATTTTTGCCTTCAACAATCCGCACATGCGCTTTTACGGTGTCGCCTACGGCTACTTCAGGTACATTGTCTTTTAACACTTCTACAGATTTGATTAAATCTACTGCGTTAGCCATTTTTCTCACTCTTCTACTAAAAAGTCTGCTTCATTTCCCAAAAACGCATTGTATCATGGTCGGCATTGACAGGCAAAATAGTTGCCATGATTTACAAGGCGCTCAGGGCGTTTTGGGGTCGGCTTTGGTCGATTCCGGCTTTTTGGCTGCCGATTCCGGCTTCGCTTCGGCCTCCTGTTTTTTGTGCTTTCCGTTTGAATTGCCGTTCAAACTGTGTTTTGCCTTGTTATCGGTAATGTAAAAGCCGGAGCCTTTGAAGATAATGCCCACCGGATTGATAATTCGCCGGATATGCCCGCTACATGCGGGACATTCGGTGAGCGGGTCTTCGCTAAACCGCTGCCGGATTTCAAATTGATGACCGCATGTGTGACATGCATACTGATACGTTGGCATAACTACACTCCACCTGCCTGAATTTGGCCGATTGCCTTTCGACCGGATAACCAAAAGGAGATTATAGCCGAAAAACGTGATTTCGCAATAATGGTTTCTTGCGCATCCCCCACTTATAAGTTGTATCGCTTTTTTGTTGGATTTGCGTAAACAATTTGTTAAAATTGCGTTAGAAATTTTCAGATGGGGGGATAGGGGTAGGGCCGCCTGTTTTGGGGCATGGGAAATTTCCCGCCGGCCAGCAAAGTATCCAGCCGCCGGCCCAGCGCCTCAAGTTCTTCCGGGGCAACAAGTTCTTGCAGGGTGCGGTAGATTTTGCTTTGCGGCGTGAACGTTTCCCTGAAATGCGCCAGTTGGCGCATCATCTGCGGCGGAATGGGCCGGCCCGCGTATTTCCAGATAACGGTTCTGAGTTTGTAGCGCCGGTGAAAGGTCAGTCCGTGGTCAATGGCCCACAATTTTTGCCGGTGGTCCAGCAAACAATGCCCCCCTTTTCTGTCGGCGTTGTTGCTCAAGTAATCGAAGACGGCCAATTGTTGCAGCGCATTGTGATACGCCGGTTCGTCTTCAATCACAAAATAATGAATGTTGTAATCGGCGTAGATAAACTGCTGCACAGACCCCGGCCCGTGTTCGCCCGTCCGCAAAACGGTGGGGGGGATGGCCGGCCGGCCGCCCAATGCCCGGCTCAACTCAAAAGCGGCCACTTCCCGCCGGCACAAAGTCCCTTGCTCAAAATCCCACAGGGGCCTTTCGCCCCGGCAGGGCTTGTAGACCACGTTAAATTTCAGGGCCGGGACGCTGACGGTGCCCAAAAATGTGTAGTTGGAACTCCAGGGCAACAGGCCGTGCAAGGTCAGCTTGCCTTGTTGCAGGGCAGACAAGGCGGCTTCCGTTTCAATGACCTGGGGCGGCTCGAAAAAATCAGCCTCAAACAGAGACGACCGGCTCATTGCACAAATTTTTTGGCGTGTCCGTTGCTGGGGGGGCAAAAATGGCCGTCGGCATCAATGGGCCGGCCGCACAACGGGCAAATCGGCCGGCCGTGGCCCACCACTTGCAAGGTGTGACGGCTTAAATGCTGCAATTGACTGCGGGTAATCCAGAATTGCGCCGTTGCGGGCGTGGCGGATGATTCGCTTTCGGCCTGCACCAGTTCCTGAATAGCCAGCACCACCCGGTCGGTTTGCGGGTCGTAGCCGATACCGATTTGGCCCACGGCAAACAGGGGGTCGTGGGGGGGGTGCACTTGCCGGTCTGCGGGTTGGGGGGGTGTTTCGCTTGAGGCCTGCTGCCGGATGTCGGCAAATTCCTTGTCGATATTCTCCAGAATTTCCAGCGATTTTTGAGCCATAACGCGGGCCTGCTCTTTTTCCATTTTCAGGGTGACGGTCTCTACCGCGTCGGCGGCTTGCAGCAAAAACAGGCGCCGGCCCGGCCGGCCGACGGTATTAATGGTGATGCGGATGACATTGCGCAATTCAATATGGGGTGGAGTCATAATTTTACACTATTTTTTGGCCGATTTGGTTTTTTGGGCGGGCAGATGGGCGGTGTCGTTGACAACTTCAATGAAGGGCCGGCCCTGATAAAAGCGGATGATGGTGATTGAAGCCGGAGCAAGGCCCAGCCGCTGAAACAAATCAAGATGGATGCCCAGATAATGAGCCACGGCCAGCTTGATAATATCCGCGTGCGAAACCAGCACAATCGTTTCTGACGGGTGTTTTTTTACCAAACGGTCTATCGCTGCCACAGCTCTGGCCTGGGCCTCGAAGAAGGTTTCGCCATTGGGAAATTGCGCCCGGCTGGGAGAAAACTGAATGACCGGCCATAACGGGTGACGTCGCAACTTTTTTATCTTTTTGCCGGCCCAGTCTCCCACGTCAATTTCGCCGATGGCCCGATTGGTAATAATGCGGCGGGCCGGCTGAATGGCTTTGGCAAGGGCCTGGGCTGTTTCCCGGGTGCGTTCCAGCGGGCTGGCGTAAATGGCCTTGATGCGGGGATGCGTCTTTTGCAGCCGGTGGCCGGTGGCCCTGGCCTGCTTTCGACCATGTTTATTCAAATGAATGCCCGGCGTCCAGCCGGGCAGTTTGCCCGTGGTCACCCAGTCGTTTTCTCCGTGACGCACCAGGATGACGGTGGTTGGTTGGGGGTGCGTGTGTGATTTCTGTTTGCTTGCGGCCATCAGGCTCCCTTCTAAAAACGCTGCTTGAATTAATCAGGGCTTACGCAGTTGCGGTAAATCACGGTGTTTTACCCCCTCCCCGCTTCGCGTCCCCCGCTGTCGGGGGAGGAGCTAATTCCCCCCGCTTGAGGGCGCGAAGCGGTTTCTTCATCAGGGACTGAGGGGGTAAAATGTTGCAACTGCGTAAGTCCTATTAATATAGCCTGATACCCGCCGATAGTCAAAGTGACCGTGGATATCGCCGGAACCGTCAGCAATCCCCGGCTTGAATTTAGGTGGCGGTTAAATAGCAAGTGATGAAGGCAGGAGGGGCTACGCGCCTGACGTATTTTACCCCCCTCAATCCCCCCTCACGAGGGGGGAGGGCTACGACAGGGATATTCAATTCCTTTGCCAGCCCTCAAGCCCCCCTCACGAGGGGGGAGGGGACGCGGATGGTTTTTGCGGCGGCTGCCGCTTTAATCAATCCCCCCTCACGAGGGGGGAGGGACGACGGCAACAACGCAGACGCCGGGCGCATCCCTCAAGCCCCCTTCACGAGGGGGGAAGGACGACGGCAACAACGCAGACGCCGGGGGACGCGAAGCGGGGAGAGGGTAGATTTCCCAACTGCGTAATTCCTGGAAAGATGTCGCTGCGAGCGGGGCGAAGCAATCTCCGTCGCTCAAACAAGGGGATTGCTTCAGCCCTGCGGGCTTCGCTTTGCTCACAATGACCTGTCATTTACTGTACACCACTACCAAATTTTGCAGCAACAATATGCCCGGCAAGTCGCGCCGGAGATGTACCCCCCAACCGATAATCTATCAAACTCCTTGACACTATTTCGAGGGGCGGGTATGCTTTAAGTGAATATCGGTGAACACAAACCGGAAGGTTGATTGGCACAGGTAAAAAAATATGACCACACAAAAATCAGACCAGTCAGATAAATTTGATATGACCATGCGCCTTAAGGTTCGTATCCGGGAACTGACTATTTTGCACGATATTGCCCAGGCCGTTACTTCGATTCTGGATTTGCAAAACGTATTGAATCGAATTGTGGAGGCGGCGGTTTATTTGACCAACGCCGAAGAAGGCTTTTTGATGCTGGTTGACGCCGAATCGAATCAATTGCATCTGCGGGCGGGCAAGGGGCTGGGAGACAAAGCGGCCAAAGTGATGAGTATGCCCGTAACCGACAGTTTGGCCGGGCAGGTGGTCAGTACGGGCAAACCCTTGCGCATGGGCGGCAATCAGCGCGACGATTCTTACAAGGTTAAAACCGGGTATCTGGTAAAATCCATCCTGAATATGCCCATCAAAGGCCAGACCGGCGTGCTGGGAGTGCTGTCGGTTGACCACGCGGTAGAGAGCTTCAAAACCTTCTCTGACCACGATGTATCGCTGTTGACCGATTTGGCCGAATACGCGGCCATCGCCATAGAAAACGCCCGCCGCTACGAAGAGGCCGCCCGTCGGGCGGAAGAACTGGCCGCCGCTTTGGCCGAGGTAGATGCTCAACCGCATGTGCCCACCCGTCAGGCAGACCGCGAGGCCCTGGAAAAATTTAACCGGGGTTTGCGCCACCAACGGACGGAAGTAGCCAAGGCGCAAGAATGGATTACCGGCTTTGCCCAGGAACTGGAACGAAAAATCAAAACCGCAAAGGACATTGCCAACCGGCTGGGGTTGTGGAATCAGGAAGTTGACAGCCTGCTGCCGCAACTCGACTGGGTGGCCCAGACCGCGTTATCCGCCAAACCGACCGGCCCGCTGGTTGAACCGGCCTCGCCCGATAGCGAAATTATCGCTATTCTGAAAGCTGTTTTGAAGCACATTCCGGTGGGGGTGTTGCTGTGCGATACCAAAGGCATGATTTTAGAGGCCAACACCACCGCCCAAACCATCCTCAACCGGCCCGGCGATTTGCTGCTGAACAAGGCCCTGTCTACGTTGGCCCCCAAAGATTCCCATTGGGAACACCTCATCGGCTCAATGCGCCTGGCAATGGCTTTGGGCCGCAAAAAACAATCGTCTCCCCCCCCGTCCAGCTTAACCCTGTATCAAGGCGACAGAATCATCAAGGCCACCATCATCCCCACCGGAACCCGACGACCGCGCAGCGTGGCCCTGGTGGCCCTGCTCATCGATATTTCGGCGGAGATGGAAGGCTGGCGCGCCCGCGATGCGGCCGTTGCCATATTGTCTGAAACCTTGCGCACGCCGATGTCGGCTGTGCGCAGTTACACCGATTTGCTGCTGGGCGAATCGGTGGGCCTGATTACCCGGGGGCAGCGACGATATTTGCATCGCGTCCGGCAAAATGTTGAAAAAATGGAAGATGATTTGCGCCACGCTGCCAATCAACCCAGCTATTATGCCACCCTCAGCGACGCCGCCCAAACAAGCGTGAACGATGCCTTGAGTGAGGCCGTCGAACTGGCCAAGGAAGAATTAAAGCAGGCCGGGGTTTTGTTGACGGCCACCCTCGCGGCAAACTTGCCGCCGGTGCAAATTGCGCCGCAGCATTTAACCAAAATCATCACCGATTTGCTGTTACGAATGGGCGCTCATGTGCGGGCGCAAGACACCATCGAAGTGAACACAACCGTCCAAACCGAAGGTGACATAGCGGCTTATCTGGTCATCGGCATTAATAGCTCGGCGCCCCGGCCGCATATTCAACAGGAACTGGAGCAGGATATTGATTTGAAGGCCATTACCAGAGCCGTTGAATACCAGGGCGGGCGCGTGTGGATAGATGTTCAACATGATGGTCATTGGGAAATCAGCTTGCTCATTCCGGCGGAAATTTGACTTCGGACAACATCCCGCTACCATGTTCCATACATTTTTTGGTAGTGTACCCATTTTTAACGTGAAGGTAATTTTATCGCTGTGGCAATCAGAGAAATTTTTTTTGCAGATGACCCCCGTTTGAGACAGCAGGCTAAAAAAATAAAAGACTTTGGGCCGAAATTAAAAAAACTGGCCGATGACATGCTGGAAACGATGCACGCCGCCTCCGGCGTGGGCCTGGCCGGGCCGCAAATCGGGGTGATGCAACGCATCTTTGTGGCCGAAATCCCGGAAGACGAAGACGACCCCGACAGCGGCAAGCCATTCGTTTTGATTAATCCGGAATTTACCAAACTTTCCGATGATATAGAAGAAGGGCAGGAAGGCTGCCTGTCGATTCCCGGCTGGATAGGCTTGGTGAACCGCCACACCGCCCTGGAAGTGAAAGCCCGGACCGTGACCGGCAAGCGTATAAAGTTGAAAGCAACCGACTTTTTGGCGCGGGTGTTTCAGCATGAAAGAGACCACCTGGACGGCATTTTATTCATTGACTATATTACAGAAAAAGAAAAACTGTGGCAGGTTACACCGGAGGATGATGAAGAAGACGCTTTTGAAGAATAGACCTTGGGATTCGACCATACACATTCTCTCACCTTACGCGGTCAAGGATTTGACAAAACTGGAGATATTCAAATTGAGGCAAAAAGTCTGAAATTGCGGATATTCCCCATCCCCCCTGTATCCCCCCTTCCCATTGGGAAGGGGGGAGTGAGAGAGAGCGAGGGGGGCGAAGCCCCCTCGCGCACCCCTTTTTGTTCCCCTCCCCCAAATTTGGGGGAGGGGGTAGGGGGTGGGGGCAATACCACAATTGCCAGTATTTTGAATTC
>JAJRUC010000100.1 GCA_024278015.1 Chloroflexota bacterium | reverse complement strand
TGAAGTTGGTGATAGATGCGCCCGATGCCCAGCAGCACAATCATTTCTGCTGACCGCACGCCCATCTGACGAGCCAGTTGCAAGCCACGTTCAAAATAGGTCAGGGCGCGCTGATAGTTGTGTTGCCTGGAATAAATGCTGCCGATGGTATCCAGCACATCCGCTTCAAGACGGCCAAGGTGGTGATGGCGGGCTATTTGCAGGCTGGTCAGGCCATATTGCAGCGCGGTGGTGTAGTCTCCGGCCTCGCCAAAGATAAGGGCCGCGTTATTATACACCGTTATCTGGTGACGGGGGCTATCAAGCGACTCGCAAATCTTCAGGGTTTGCCGGCAGGTTTCTGTAGCTTTGGTTAAATTGCCCGTCTGCAAATAGACAAAGGCCACGCCATCAAGCAAGCCCATTTCAAGCTGTTTGGCCTCAATTTGGGCCGTCAGCTTAAGCCCTTGAAAAAAATAATTCAACGCCTCTGAATAATTAGCCAGAAAATAATAATTATTGCCAATAAAAAACAGCATTTGCGCCAGCGAATACGGCTCGTCAACCTGTGCAAAAAAAGAAAGATTCTCTAAAGCCTGGGCCAACGAGGCGCCATATTTGCCCAGTTTGGCGTGACAGGCCACCATATTCCTGATACCCTGTATTTTGCCGCGTCGGTATGGTTGCGACGAAAAATCGCCGGAGGTTGCCAGTTGCAGCGCCTCTTTGCCGTAAGCCAGCCCCTGTTTGGGGGTGGTATCCCTCAACAACCAGGCCAGGTCGTTCAGGACATCTATCTTTTCCGTGCAGGCGGCAACGGTTTTCAGTTTTTCCTGTAATTCGATAATCCGGTTTTGCATTGGAATGGCGCTTAATCAATTCCTTCTTCTTCGTCTTCAGGGCCGCGCAATAAATTGACGCGCTCGGCCTGGCTCATTTTACCCTCAGCCGAAATCACGGCCCGATAGAACGTTTCATCGTAAGTGCGGGTTTGCAGCACCACGGGCATGGGTACGGCGTGGCCCATTAACAGGGCTTGCTGTTTGGTATCAAGCCGGGCCAGCACCTGCCGCAGGCCGCTCGCCCCGGAAACGCCGGTCAGCACGGCGTTGATGTCGCGCTCGTTATCCAGCAGGGCCGTCACCCGCGTGCCAATTTGGCTCATCACTTCTTCGTCAATGCCGCTGGGCCGCTGGTCTACCACCAGCAGGGTCACGTTGTATTTTCGCAATTCACGGGCAATAATGCCAAAAATTGTTTGGTTGGCAATTTGCGGGTCAAGGAATTTATGGGCCTCTTCGATGACAATCATCAGGGGGGGCGGCTCGGCAGACTTGTTGCCCAGGGCGCTTTCTACGCGCTTGACGTACATTTGGTGGATGCGGCGAGTGAGATAATTTGCCACCAGAATATAGGCTTCCATTGAATTGCCGTAGCGGCCAAATTCCAGCACAACGGTCTTGCCCTGCTCCAGATAGCGCAAGATTTCCTGGGCGCTGTCGCTATGCCGGCTGTCTTGAATAAACTCGAAGCGAGCCAGTTTTTCCAACCGGCGGCTCAGGGCAGCGACGCTGCTTTTCAGCACATTGGTGCTTTCGGCCAGGTCGTCCAGGTCCTCTTTTTCTGCATTCAACAGGGTGGTTATCCACGATTTTCCCCAATACCGGCGCAAGGAATAGGCCGCGCCTATCATCTGGTCGCTCAATTGCAGGGTCACTTTCAGCATTTCCAGGTCTTCCGGGGTGATGTCGGCCCAGCGCATCAAGACCACGTGGTCGGGCTGCACCCGCCGCCGCCGGGAGCTTTCTTCATCCAGGGTGAAGATGGCTACCCGTCCGGGGAAAAGCTGGCGCAGGCCCTTCACCGAGGTGTGGCCTTCAGTTTGAATTTGCCAGCCGTAATCAGAGTGCATATCGAAAATCAGGCTGACCGCCGCGTTTTTTTGAATCATCCCGGCCAGCAAAATACGGGTCAGGAAGCTTTTGCCGGTGCCGCTTTTGCCGAACACGCCTATGCTGCGCTCTGCCATGCGCTGCAAATCAATATGCACCGGAATATCTTCCATATCCAGCGGGGCGCCGATGTGAAAATGGGTGTCGTCTTCCCCGCCAAAGACACGGTTCATATCATCTTCGGTGGCGGCCCGCACGGTAGAAAAGTGGCCGGGCACGGTTTTTACCGGACGCGGTTCGGCAGCCTGGTCATCAAAAACCAGCATCGGCGAAACCTGAAGCGAGCCGTAAACGGCGGTACCCTGATACACATCCTGTATAAACGGGTCGCTCACATCGGGGGGCATACTTTGAATGAGCGGGTTGACGTTCTCCAGGGTCACATCGGTAATCATGCCAAAAAACCGAACCCGCCGCCCTTCGATGACCACGTAACGGCCCACAGCCATCTCTTCTACCGGGGCGCCGGCATCCAGCTTAACGGCCAGCCCCTTGCTTAACGAGCCGCCAACCACCAGCCCCAGTTTTCGGGTGGCGGCCTGGGCAGACCGATTCAACATCAATTCAAATTCATCAACCGGATTGGCCGTGTTTTCCAAATCCATACCATCACCTTTTTGCGCGTTGTTTGACAGATGCCACAATTCATTATATAGTCTTTTCGGGTTTATACAACATGGGAGGACGACAATGGAGCTAACGCAAAGTTATTTTGAACAATTATTGACTCAAACCCTTGATTTTTTGCCCCGCCTGTTTTTGGGCATTCTCATTTTTTTAATCAGCATGTATCTGGCTAATTTAACGGCGAGGGTTGTGTTGCGCACCCTGAAGATGCGCCACACCGACCCGGAACTGACGCTGTTGCTGGTGCGGGTTTCGCGCTGGACAGTGATTGTTTTTGGTCTGGTGCTTGGTTTGCAGCAGGTCAACTTTAATTTAAGCAGTTTTGTGGCCGGGCTGGGCATTATCGGCTTTACGCTTGGATTTGCGTTTCAGGATATTGCCAAAAACTTTATTGCCGGGGTGTTGCTGCTCATTCAACAACCCTTCGATATTGGCGACGCCATTGAAGTGAGCGGCTACGGCGGCACAGTCGTCGATATTGAAATTCGCTCCACCACCCTGAAAACATGGGACGGCAAACATGTTATCATCCCCAATGCCGATGTTTACACCACCTCCATCACCAATTTTAGCCGCAGCCCCCAACGGCGGGTGCAGCTTGAAGTGGGCGTGGCCTACGATACCGACCTGAACCGGGCCACGGACACGCTGTTGCAGGCCATTGCCGCCATTGAAGGCGTGCTGTCCGCCCCCGCGCCGCAGGTAATTTTTAACGCCTTCGCCGATAGTTCCATCAATTGCATTATGTATTTTTGGGTTGATACGGCCACTATCGGCATGTTGACGGCTACAGACCGGGCCGTAAAAAACGTAAAGCTGGCCCTGGAACGGGAAAAGATAGACATTCCGTACCCGGTGCAAACCATTTTGCCGGCAAAATAGCCGCCGGCGCAGTTCGGCGGGTTACATTTTTATTTCCCCGGCCCGCCAGGCGGCCAGCGCCCGCCGGTTTGAGACAAAAGCGATTTCCTCATCGGCGGGCAGGCTGTCCGGCGCAAAAAAACCCACTTCAATCACATCGTCCATCGGCGCGGGCGTACCGCCGGTAACGTTGCCTTTGTACAAAACCATCACCCCCGCCCCCCGAAAATCGGCGTTGTAATGAATAACATCCACCAGACCGGTAATCGTCACCTCCAGACCGGTTTCTTCCTTAAATTCCCGCAGGGCGGCAGTATGGGGCGCTTCATTGTATTCCACAAAGCCGGAGGGCACGCACCACTTGTTTTTGCCGGGGTCTATGCCGCGCCGGGCCAGCACCACCAGTCCGTCCCGTTCGGCGATGATGCCCGCGCCGACTTTGGGGTCTTTAAAATGAATCCAGCGGCAGGCGGGGCACTGCTGCCGCTCCCGGCCGAAGAGGGGACGAGTCACCAGTTTGGCGGCGCACATGGGGCAATATTTGAAAGGGGCGTTAGCGTCCACGGACGGCCTCCACCGCTTGCCGGGCCGCCCGAATGTTGGCCGTGGGGGCAATGATGGGCGTAACGCAACCGGTGCCCACAATCAGCCCGCGCCCGCCGGTTTGCTCAATGGCGGCGGCCACTTCGGCTTTGACGGCTTCCGGCGTACCGCGCACCATTGTTTCCCACTGTCTGATACCACCGCACACCGCGCCCTCAAATTGAGTTTGGCCTTCGGACAGGGT
>JAJRUC010000099.1 GCA_024278015.1 Chloroflexota bacterium | reverse complement strand
GGAAGTGGCCCTGGCTATGGCCGCCAAAGGGCATCACATCGATATTATCACCCGCCGGATTGTCGATGACGACTGGCCGGAGTTTGCCGATACCATCGCCTGTTATCCCGACTATCGAAACGTGCGCATTGTGCGTATTCCTTGCGGACCGCCCCGTTTTTTGCCCAAAGAGGCCCTGTGGCCCCACCTGGGCGCCGGCTGGCTGGACGGCATTTTACGCTTTTACCAAACCAGAATCAACCTGCCCGATATTTTTACCGCCCATTACGGCGACGGCGGATTGGTGGGGGCGCTCCTGTACGAAAAAACCGGCGTACCCTTCACCTTCACCGGCCATTCGCTGGGGGCGCAAAAAATGGACAAACTGCACATTTTGCCCGAAACGCTGGCCGAATTTGACGGGCGATTCCATTTTAAGGAACGCATTATGGCCGAGCGGACGGCCATGAACCGGGCCGCCCGCATTGTAACCAGCACCCGGCAAGAGCAGGCAGAACAATACACCCACCCCGCCTATCACGGAGCCATAGACCCCGCCGCCGCCGATGCCGGGCGCTTTGTCGTCATTCCGCCCGGCGTAAACCTGTCGATATTTTCTGCCACGGAAAAAGAAACCGACCTGCCCGTGGCCGGGCGCATTGAAGCCGCCTTGCAGCGCGATATTCCCGAAGACCGGCGCGACCTGCCGCTGGTGCTGGTTTCCAGCCGGCTGGACCGCAAAAAAAATCACCTGGGCGTGGTGCAGGCTTTTGCCCAAAATGCCGATTTGCAGGCCGCGGCCAATCTGGCCCTGGTGGTGCGCGGTCTGGAAAACCCGCTTGAGCAGCGCCACCTGCTGAAATCGGCGGAGGAACGGGCCATTCTGGACGAAATTGCCGCCCTGCTGGACGAACACAAACTGTGGCCCGCCGTCACCTCCTTCCCCCTGAACAGCCAGGCCGAACTGGCCGCCGCCTATCGGGCAGCCGCCAAACGGCGCAGCGTCTTCACCCTGACGGCCCATTACGAACCGTTTGGCCTGGCCCCGCTGGAGGCCATGAGTTGCGGCCTGCCCGTTGTGGTCACCCGCAACGGCGGCCCCGCCGAAAGCCTGTTCGAGGCCGAAACGGACACCCGCTTCGGGGTGCTGGTAGACCCCGCCGACCCCGCCGACATTGCCGCCGGCCTGCTGGAAGCCCTGTCGGCTGAAAAATGGGCCGTCTATCGGCAGGCCGGCATAGCCCGCATTGCCGGCCGCTACACCTGGGACCGCACCGCCGAAAGTTATTTGCAGGTTCTGACCGCCATCCAACAGCAGCCACCCGCCCCGCCCGCCGAAACCTTGCCCATACCGCCGTACTTCAGCAATCCCGGCCCGGAAACCGAAATTCCGTTGCCGGATTTGGAAGCGCTTTACTTTACAGAAAGGTAAATGATGTCTACAATATCTCCAGATATTGATGTGCTGGCTATCGGTGAAACGCTGGTTGATTTTATTTCAACCGAAGCGGTGGCTGAGTTGAGCCGGGCCGACACCTTCCAGCGGCATTTGGGCGGTTCTCCGGCCAATATCGCCGTCACCGTCTGCAAACTGGGCGGGCAGGCAGCCATCATTTCAAAGACGGGCATCGGCGCGTTTGGGCAATTTTTAAAACGCCGGTTGCGCCATCACGGCGTTATCACAGACTATCTGATTATGGACCAGCGGGTGCGTACCAGTTTTGTATTCATCTCTCGCACAGCCGGTACGCCCGAATTTGAGCCGTCGCGCAACGGCGACTACCAACTGACCCCGGCAGAAATTTCGGCGGAAGCGATTGGCCGCGCCCGCGTGGTACACGCCTCCACCTTTGCCCTGTCGCGCGAACCATGCCGCTCGGCCGTTATCAAGGCTTTTGAACTGGCCCGATCCCGGCAAAAAATCATCTCGTTTGACCCCAATTACAGCCCCGTCGTTTGGCCGAATTACGCCGAAGCGATGGCTGTTTTGCGGACGGTCTTTCAATACGCCACTCTGACCAAAGCCTCGCTGGATGATGTTCAGCGCCTGTTTGGGGCGGGCCAATCGCCGCAAGATTACGTCAACCGCCTGCACAACCTCGGCCCGCGCACAGTCATCCTCACTTTGGGCAGCCGGGGGGCGCTTGTTTCTGAAGCGGGGCGGTTGGTGGCCTGTCTGCCGGCCCGGCCCCTTAATGTGGTAGATGTGACCGGCGCGGGCGACACGTTTTGGGCGGGGTATCTGGCGGCCACGCTCGATGGCCTGTCGCCGGAGCAAGCCTTGCTGTTTGCCCGCGAAATTGTAGAACCGAAGCTGACAACCATCGGCCCGCTGCCCACCCGCATCAATCGCGCCGAAATATACAGCCGTCTGCCGGCCCTGGCCGCAGACCTGGAGAGCCACTGGCCCGCGTAAGCCAACAGAAATCACATGCATTATTTGGTCATTGTCAGAAGTCAGGGTAATATCATTGCCACCCACCCCGTCGAAGCGCCCAACGCGCTGGCCGCCATCGCCGAAACGGAACGGCTCTATGGCGCCCCGGTGCGGGTGGAATATGTTTCTGTGGAACTTGATGACGGCCGCAAACAGACCAAAATGATTATCCACAACTGGCATGGCTACAGCTTTTTAGCCAGAAAGATTGAAGCCGATGAAAAATTATGAAGCCGATAAACTCATCCAAAACCGTCAGTGATTCAGAAATTCTACTGCACCATTTTATGATGCCGGAGCATGCCAATCCGCTGGGCAACGTGCATGGCGGCATCATTATGAAGATGGTTGATGAAGCGGGCGGCATTTGCGCCATACGACACGCCCAGCGCCCCGTTGTGACCATCGCCATCGATTCGATGACCTTCCATTCTCCCGTTCACGTAGGCGATCTGGTCACCTTCCGGGCCGGCATCAATTACGTCGGGCGCACATCAATGGAAGTGGGCGTGAAGGTTGTGGCCGAAAACCCAATCACCGGCGAATGTACGCACACCAATTCGGCCTATGTGGTGTACGTGGCTCTGGACGAGCATGGCCGCCCCGCCGAAGTGCCCCGGCTGACCATCCAAACCGCCGAGGAAGAACGCCGCCGGCAAGAGGCCGAAGCCCGGCAAGCCTATCGCCTGAATCAGCAAACCGAAAAAACAGCCCGACAATCGAGTGAAGAGTGAATAACGAAGAGTGAAAATTTTTCTCTTCACTGTTCACTGTTTGTCGCGCTCCCGCTATGAAAAAAATTACGCCCTTCGCCATATTTATCATTTTGCTGTCGGCGGCAGATTTCAGCCTGTCGATTCCCTTCCTGCGCCCGCCGGGGGCCATTTTGCTGGCCCTGGTGTTGCCCGGTTGGGGCTGGGCGCTGTGGCTTTTTCCGCGCCGACGCGGGCTGCCGCGACTCGTCATCGCCCTGGGGCTGAGTTACGCTCTCACCACCATCGGCGCGCTGCTGCTGCACTACCTGCCCGGCGGCATCGCCGCATGGCACCTGGCGGCCCTGCTGAACGTCGCCGCCGTTGCCCCCTTCCTCCACCCGCAAACGCGCCGGGCCGCTGTCGGCCTGCCGCAAATAAAATTTTCCGCCGCCGCCATCGGCTTTGGGCTGGTAATGGCGCCGGCCGTTTTCCTGCGCGCGGCCAATTTGGGCTACAGCGAGTTTCAGGGAGACGAAGCCCTGGCCATGATTTCCGCCGCCGAAACCATCACAGGCCATGCCGACGCCCTTTTTTTGCGCGGCAAAGGCCCCGGCGAAATTCTGCTGCCCGCCGCCGTGTGGACGCTTTCCGGCGCCATCACCGAAGGGCCGGCCCGCTTCCCCTTTGCTTTGGCCGGCATTATGGGCCTGCTGACCTTCTACCTGCTGGCCCGCGACCTGTTCAATCCCAAAACCGCCCGCTACGCCACCGCTATTCTGGCCGGCAGCGGCTTTATGGTGGGCTTCAGCCGCATTGTGCAATACCAAACCATCGTCATTTGGATGAGCGCCCTGTCGTTATGGATGTTTTGGCAATGGCGCATCCAAAAAACGGCCCGTCCACTGGTCCTTTCCGGCATTTTTCTGGGGATTGGCTTGCTGGCGCATTACGACGCCATTCTGGTGGTGCCGGCCATCGGCTGGCTGTGGCTGGCCGGGGCCGGACAAGATTTGGCCCGCCACGCGCGCGCCGGCATTGTGTGGGCCGTGGCCGCGTTGACCACCGCCGCCACGTTTTACCTGCCCTACCTGCTGGATCCGCAAATCAGCCGTACCGGCGATTACGTGAGCGGGCGCATCGGCGCGGGGATAAAAAATAATCTGGCCGATTTTTTGCATTTTCACGCCTTTTACAGCTCTTTCTATTACCTGCTGCTGGCCGGTTTGCTGTTACTGGGCTTTTTGGGCTGGGCCGTTTTTCATTTTAAAACGGGCAAGTGGTGGACAATTTTCACTGTTGCCACCCTGCTGATGACGGCCATTACGCCGCGTTGGCTGGGGCAATGGACCGTATTTCCCTTCATCGTCATTCTGTCGGCGGCGTTCGTTTCTCCCGCGCTTAATGCCCAAAAACGGACCGCGCTGCTCTGGTTTGCCGCGCCGTTTTTGGGCTACACCTTCGGCGTCGCCACCCCCCTGACCCACATTTACACCACCCTGCCCGGCTGGGCGCTGCTGGCCGGCTGGGCGGCGGCCCGCATCCGCATCAACCGGCGGGCAAAATGGGCCGTCAACGCGGGCCTGGTTTTGCTTTCGACGCTGTATCTGTGGAACGCCTTTGTGCGGCGCGATGTGGAATTTTTGCAGGACTACCCCGCCGGAAACCTGCCCGTCTTTTTTACGCCCTACCCCGCCCCGCCCGAAACCGGCTTCTTCGGCTTTGTCCACAAAAGCGGCTGGAAGGTCATCGCCCCCCTGCAAACCGATGGCCTGCCGGCGGGCGATTACGACAGCAACGAGGAAGAAGATATTACCAGTTGGTACACCCGCCACGCCCCCCGCGCCTGCGACCCCGGCGCGGAACTGCTCTTTGTGGCCGATGATGTGATAGACCGCCAACCGCTGACCGCCCCGGCGGAAGATTACGCCGTCGTCGGGCAGGTTAACCTGCCCAATGGCAAAGGATTGACCATCCTTCAGCATCGCCCGCCCGCCGACCCCCTCGGCCAACTTGATGAAGCCGCTCTGGCCCGCCGCTTCGACCAATCGGCCACGCCTGCCGCCTTTGCCCGCGAGCCGCGCCCGCAAGTAACAATGGCTGTCAATTTCGGCGGAAAAATTCGGCTGGCGGGCTACAGCCTCGTCCAACAGCGGGCTTATCCGGGCGGGCGGCTGCTGTTGACGCTGTACTGGCAAGCCCCTCACTTGCTATCCGAAAATTACAAGGTCTTTGTGCAACTCGATTCCGACAAAAAATACGCCCAGGCCGACAGCGCGCCGGTTTGCGGCCGCTATCCCACCGCCGATTGGCGGCCCGGCCAAACCATCGCCGACCGGCACGCGCTGGAAATTTCGCCGGACACGCCCGTGGGCAACTATCCGCTGGTGATTGGCCTGTACCAACCGGAAACCGGCCGGCGACTGGATGTGCTGGATGTGGCCGGCAATCCCGCCGGGGTAAGCGTCACCATCGCCACGGTTGCAATCGGCGCGGCCCCGTAATTCTGCAACAGGAGCTTTGAGGTTATGAAATTTGCGCGTAATTTACTCATCATTTCTATGCTGGTCTTTGCCGTGGGGGCCGCCTTTGCCCCGTGGGTGTATCGTCCCCCGGCGGCCCTGCAATTAACCGCCCCCGGTCTGGCCGAATACGTCAAATTTCTGCCGGAAAAGCGGCTGGGGCTGCTGCCCGCGCAGCGATTGCACTTTTTGCTGCCGCTGCTGGTTTCGGCCCTGAGCCTGCCCCTGCTGGCCGAAAATCGCGCCCTGGGGCTAAACCCGGCATGGCGAATCGGGCTGCGGCTGGCGGTTGTTCCGCTGGCGCTGGCGATGCTCTCGCCGGTGTGGGCGCCGGGCGTTTTGCTGAACGATGAATTTCGGCTGCAAACGCTGGCCGCCGGGCTGGCCATAGGGTTGATGCTGATTGCGCCGATGTTCGGGCGGCTATCGCTGAAATGGCTGATTGCCGGCATCACGCCGGCGGCGCTCGTTGCCACCGCCTTCGCCCTGCGACAGTTCTTTTTGGTTGACCAGGCGATTGCCGCCACCTACGCCGGCCCCATTGTTTTGGGTTGGGGGGGGTGGCTGCCGTTGGCGGGGCTGGCAGGGCTGGCGATTTCGCTGCGCCGGGTGTGGCCGGTTAGCCGCTAACCGGGTCATCGGGCCGGGCATCCCGTTCAGTGGGCGACATTATCTGCACCACCGAATCCTTAAACCGGGCCGGGGCGGCAATACGATGCAGCCCGAACTCGTTTTCGGCCAAATCAAGCAGCAATTCCCCCGGCGATTGGCCCGCCCCAAGTTGATAGACGCGCTCTTTGAACAAGGCGGCAATCTTTTTAGACAAACCTTCGCCCACACTAAAGCCCTTGATTTCCTTCAAATAATAATGCACCACGTTCCAGCCGCTTAACGGCCCCAGCAAAATCTCCGATTCGGTCACGCCGAACAAATCGAGCGGGTGGGCTTCATAGGCCAGCGGATTGTTCAACACCGCCTTTTGATGCACCCCGGCGGCGTGGGTGCGGTTGGTCAGGCTGACCGGCTCTTTGGACGGCACCAGCTTGCGTAATTTATCGGCCATCATCACGTTGACGGGGTACGAGCCGCGCAGGTGATAGCCCTCCAGCATATCGTATTCCCGGTCAATGTGCAGGTTAAACAGCAAGGCGGTCATCGACGTAATGCCGGAACGCTCGCCGATGCCCAGCAGGGTGGTGTTGACGTATCGCAGGCCGTGTTTAACGGCCGTCAGGGTGTTGGGCAGGGCAAAACCCCGGTCATCGTGAAAATGCCCTTCCAAATCAAGATGAGGGTAACGCTCCCGCAGCATAGCGACGCGCTCGGCCACGGAGGGGGGCATAGCCACGCCCACCGTATCGGGCGCGCCGATGCGGTCAAGCAGGGGGGCCAGGGCGTCATACACATAAAACAGGTCCGGGGGGCGGGTACGGAAG